>NZ_DBGCJQ010000077.1:0-48912 GCF_048354975.1 Massilistercora timonensis
GCCGCGGTGGCTGGCCCAGAGCAACCGACCTTAAAGGAGAGGTTGCTCTTGAGCAGGCCTTTGAATATTATGATGCGGTTGTAAAATCTGATATCTCCAGAGCTGATGGAATAACAAGAAATCCGGAGCGGGTAAAGCGCCTCATGCGTTCTTATGCCAGAAACCAGGGCTCACAGGCGACAAATATTTTACTTAAGGACGATATTATGGCAAATGATGCGGAATCTCTTGACACAGACACGGTATATTCCTATATCAACGCATTGCAAAAAATATTTGTAATTGAGGAAATGGAGGCATGGAATCCAAATCTTCGATCTAAAACAGCAATACGGACTTCGAACACCCGATATTTTGTGGATCCTTCCATTGCAGTTGCCGCTCTGGGATTAGGTCCCCAGGATCTGATCGGGGATCTGAATACATTTGGCTTGTTCTTTGAAACAATGTGTATTCGAGATTTAAGGGTATTTGCGGATGCACTGAATGGGAAAGTATATCACTTTCGGGATAAAACGGGACTGGAATGTGATGCGGTGATTCATTTGAGAAACGGATCTTATGGATTAATTGAAGTGAAGCTTGGCGGAGATAAGCTGATAGAGGAAGGGGCAGACAATCTTAAGACCTTAAAGGACAAAATTGACATATCTAAAATGAAAGCCCCCTCGTTTTTAATGGTTCTAATTGGGGTTGGAGACTACGCATACAGGAGGCAGGATGGAGTCTATGTAGTTCCGATTGGCTGCCTGAAGGACTGATTGAATGAAGAATGACTAAGGGGTGTTACCATGAAGAACACGATTGAGAATATCAAGGAATTTGCGCGACAGGTAAAGGAGATTCTTGGAGAAAATCTGGTACAGGTGATTTTATATGGTTCGTATGCCCGTGGTAATTATCGGGAAAATTCAGATATAGATATTATGATCCTGACACGCCTTACGGATCAGCAGATTGAACAGGTAGAGAATCGAATTTATGATCTGGCATTTGATTTTCAGATGGAATATTTTATATGTAAAGAAGGAGGGAATTGTGTTGAATGGATGACAGGCAACAGGGATTTTATGGCGACTTAATAATCCTTTGATCCAGGGAATCCGGGAGTTGGCGAAGGAGCTAACAAATGCCAGACGGTGTCTGTTAATGACAGATGTCGGACAAGGAGCAGTTGATCATACAGGAGGGGCTGTTTTGAAAAACTAACATAAAAAGAATAACCCAGGAGAATAATGAACTTAATATCATGACCGCTCTGGCGCTAGCGTACCAGAGCGGTTTGTATTTTGCTATTTGAGGTTTAATTTTGCCATAAGCGCTTCTTGAAGAATCTGCGAAAAATTCACTCCGTTTTTCAGAGCAATATCGTTCAGCCATGAAGGAATAGAGAGGGTCTTTTTCACAGATTTCTCAAAATGATTTTTCGCATATTCATCTACATCAACAGTGATCATATTCACAAAGGAATCATCTGGATTTTCGCCAGGTGAAAATTCAAGTTCTTTTGCAACTTCTCCGGCGTCTACTGCAGATACAGGAGATGGAGCCGGAACTTCTTCACCTTCGCGCTTGCAGGTATAAAGATAACCGGCAAGGCAGTCGACAGCCATTTTCAACGCTTCATCCAAGGTATCTCCGCAGGTCGATAAATAATTGAGATCCGGGAAGATCACAGAGTAGCCGTTGCTTTCTTTGAAAAAACACGCAGGATATACAGACAACATATAATTACCTCCTATTGTTGGTGGAGCTATTTAAGCCCCGCCTGTTTTAGAATGGAATTTTCAGTACCTTTTGGAAGGTCTTTTGAATGAAAAGGAATCGTGACCTTTCCGGGTTTGGAGGGGTGTATGTAATGCCGGTGAGAACCCGTTTGTGTTTTGAAGACCCATCCATCATCGAATATTATTATAGCTTATTATACGTATTATGACAATACGTATAATAAGAAGGGGCAAAAAAGTATTAAGATTTTAAGGCATAGACTTCATCTCTGCGTAAAATGCTCATGGGGGTGTTTCTTAATGCATATACTACATCGGGAGCGGTGATGCCGGCTAAAAGTACTGTGCCAATATATGATAGCAATGGGGATTTGGTAACAGATGGAATATCGGTTGAGATTTATTTGGATCAAATGCCAGATAAATTACCAGATACTGTAGATGATTCTTTAGCAACGCTGGGATATTATCAAGATGAGATGACAATAGGAGATGTTAAAGGCGAGATTTTCTATTTTACATCTAATGGAATAGTCAACTCACTTCTTTGGACGACAAAGGAAGTAGATGAAACTTCCATAAATAATGTATTAGAAGAGTTAAGAGAACGATATGTAGAAGAATCTGCATTTGATCAAGAGAGAAATTCGTATTCATGGTCAGAAGGTGAAGAGAGTAGTATTTGGGCTGCTATTGACGGTGAAGAGTTGAAGATAAATTGGATAAGTTTATTATAGGATCCGCAACAAAAAGACCGGAAGCCTTGAAAATCAAGGTTCCCGGTCTTTACTAGTCATGCGGAGAAAGGGACTTGAACCCTCACAGGATTGCTCCCACTAGAACCTGAATCTAGCGCGTCTGCCATTCCGCCATCTCCGCTCGCAAGGAATATATTATCACAAAAGAAGGCGTTTGGCAAATACTTTTTTCAGGTTTTTGCAAATTTTTTTCCAATTTTTTTCAGACCTTTTATTTTCGTACTTCAATACCGTTGACTTCCAGATGGTCGTCCACGGCGATCACCAGGCAGCGGCGGCCGTCGATCTCACGGATCTCCACCAGGTCGGAGCGCTCCGGGTTGACTTTCACGATCACGTCCGGGGTCTCCACCTGGAAGCTGTGCACGCTGGCGATGTTGGAGGCCAGAAGGGTATTCTTCTCCCCCACGGTCTCTTCAAATTCCCGGTCGAAGGAGAGAAGCTTCTCTTCCGGCGCGCCGCTTCGCTCCAGAAGCCGCCGGACATCCGGGCGGGATAATTCCAGAGGTTCCGGGGTTTCCTTGGCTTCCTCCAGCATTTCGTTAAGGTTCTCGTGGATATTGCGGACTACTTCATAGTCGCAGTCCTCCCCCAGGGTTTCGCTGATCACAGACTGGAAGGTGGTCTTCTGGTCTTTGGCGGTCAGGGGGACGGCGCTTCCCAGCACGTTGGTGATAAAGCCTGGCTGCAGCTCTTCCGGTTTCTTGGAATAATACAGCACCTGATGGATGTTGGAGGCGCGGTCCTGGAAGGCGGGGAAGAGGAATCCCTTGACGGGATCGTCCACCAGCCAGTCCCGGATCCGGTCTTCAATACTGTTGGTCTGGGCGTTGTAGCTTAAGCCGGCCTTGCTTAAGTTGACCGGGCAGATGCTGCACAGGATGTGCTCGTAGACGGTATCAGAGGCGTCGAACATCTCCAGGCCGTCGGAAGCCTTGCCGGGCACATCGTACACGGCGTGGATCAGGATGATGAAATAGTTCTCGGCGTAGTCGTAGTTCTCAATTACTTTATCATAGAATTCCTCGGTCAGAAGATCGTCTTCCAGCCGGCTGTCCCGCAGCTTCAAGAGGAATTCCTGGGTGCCGCCCGGTACTTCCTGCTCCAGGGGGAATTCCATATTGATCAGATTTTTGCCCAGGGTTCCGGACAGGGTGTGTCGAAAAATGTCGAAATACTTGAAGGCTTCCTCTTCCGGAAGGGACAGGAAGGCCTTCTTGAACTCCATTTTCTTTTCTTTTTCATGATCCACGTAACAGCCGCAGATGCGGGTGATGGCGCAGTTGTCCGGGGAGAACTGCCGGCGGATCTCTAATACTTCTTTCTTATTCATAGGGTATCCTTTCTGTTGCATTTTCAGGGTAAGATTCAGTATAACAAAAATGGAATAAAGACACAACATCTCAAGAAGACGTTAAATTGTTCCGCTTTTCGTTGTAAAGTGTGTCAAATCCAGCTATAATGGGTTTAGATACCTGTCAAAAATAAGAAAAGAGAGGAAAAAAACATGGGAAACATATTTGACATTCTGGGGCCGGTAATGGTAGGCCCGTCCAGTTCCCACACGGCAGGGGCCGTGCGCATCGGACTGATCGCCAGACAGCTTTTTGGCAGGAGACCGGACAAGGCGACCGTCTATCTGCACGGTTCTTTCGCGGATACGGGGAAGGGACATGGAACTGACAAAGCGCTGATCGCCGGGCTTCTGGGGATGAAGCCGGATGATCTGCGGATCCCGGACAGCTTTCAGATCGCGAAGGAAGAGGGCATGGAATTCACCATTTCGCCGAAAGACATGCGGGACGCCCACCCCAATACTGCGCAGATCATCATGGAGAAGGAAGGCGTAAAGCCCATGAAGATCCAGGCGTTTTCCATCGGCGGCGGCCGGATCCGGGTCAGCAAGATGGACGATATCGACGTGAATTTCAGCGGCGAGAGCAATACGCTGATCGTGCGCAATGAGGACAAGCCGGGGCGGATCACGGAGGTTTCCACGGCGCTTAGCAAGGAAAATATCAATATCGCCACCATGCAGGTGTTCCGGGACAAGCGGGGCGGCATGGCAGTGATGGTGCTGGAGATCGACCAGCCGGTATCGGAGGCTGTGATCAAGGAGCTGGAGAGCAAGGACGGGATCCTGAAGGTGACCTTCCTGAATGTAAACGGATAATCGAGAGAAGTGGAGGATATAGAGTCGTATGTCATATCAATCAATGGAAGAGGCGTATGCCAGATGTGAGCGGGACGGGATCCCGTTCTGGAAGGCCGTACAGCTGGAGGACGCCGAGGAAAGAGACGTGGCTTTGGAAGATTCCTGGAAGGAAATGAAGGGAATGTGGCAGGCTATGCTGGACGGACTGGATAATTATGACCCTGATCTGGTGTCCAGAAGCGGCCTGGTAGGAAAAGAGGGCGGCCTGATGGAGGAGTATCAGAAGGCCGGCGATACCCTGTGCGGAGATTTTATGGCCAAGGTGATGACCAACGCCCTGAAGATGGGCTGCAACAATGCCTGTATGAAGCGGATCGTGGCAGCGCCCACAGCGGGAGCCTGCGGTGTGCTTCCGGCGGTATTGGTTACCTATTATAAAGAATATCAGGTTCCGGAGGAAACGATGATCGAGGCCATGTACGTGGCGGCGGGGATCGGACAGATCATCGCCAACCGGGCGTATCTGGCGGGAGCGTCCGGCGGCTGCCAGGCGGAGATCGGCTCCGGTTCCGGGATGGCTGCGGGAGCCATCTGCTATGTGAGAGGGGGAACCCCTCAGCAGATCGGCCATGCCTGCGCCATGGCGCTTAAGAACCTGATGGGACTGGTCTGTGATCCGGTGGGCGGCCTGGTGGAGGTGCCCTGTGTGAAGAGAAATGTAGGCGGCGCCGTGAACGCGCTGGCGGCGGCGGATATGGCTCTTGCCGGGATCACCAGCAAGATCCCGGTGGACCAGGTGATCGACGCCATGAAGGAAGTGGGAGACAAGATGGATCTCACCCTGAAGGAGACCGGCAAGGGCGGCGTGGCTGCCACCGAGGAAGCCCTCAAGGTTCTGGAGCGGCTGGATATGTAACGCTTTACATAGTAAGAAGGAAGAGAACGCTTCGGCGTTCTTTTCTTTTTGGAAATTTTTCGGCAAAAATATCTCTTGACAGCGGCTGGTATCCGATATATACTTTGAGAGTCAAAATAATTGACGACCAAAATATATGCAGAAAAGTCAGGAGAGGCAAGATGGCTGGAATCATATGCGGAACCGGGTCTTACATACCGGAATATACAATGGACAACAATGATATCGCCAGGCTGGTGGAGACCAGCGACGAGTGGATCCGGGAGCGCACAGGCGTGGTGAAGCGCCACATCATCCGGGATGAGACTACCGTATCCATGGCGAGTGAAGCCGGACGGAGAGCCCTTGAGAACGGGGGCGTGTCGCCGGAGGAGGTTGATCTTATCCTGGTGGCCACCATTTCTTCCAACGTGGTCCTGCCGGGGACGGCCTGTCTGGTCCAGAAGGAGCTGGGAGCGGTGAACGCGATATGCTTTGACATCGGAGGGGCTGCCTGCACCGGATTCGTGCTGGCCTACAATACGGCGGAGGCCTATCTGGAGAGCGGGATATACCGGACGGCCCTGGTGATCGGAAGCGAAAGCCTTTCCTGCATTACAAACTGGAAGGACCGGGGGACCTGTATCCTCTTTGGCGACGGGGCGGGAGCCGCCGTAGTGCGAAGGGATGAGAGAAAGATCTACCTGCCTGCGGCCCACACGGACGGAGCCGGGGGAGAGGCCCTTACCTGCCAGAGCCGCTGCGAGGCCAATGGCCTGACCAGGGAGATGGACCCGGAGGCCATGGTGGATGAAGCCCATTTCATGCAGATGGATGGCCAGGCGGTGTTCAAGTTCGCGGTCAAGCGGGTGCCGGAAGTGATCCGGGAGGTGCTGGAGCGCAATCATCTGGAGGCTAAGGATATTGATTACTACATTGTCCATCAGGCCAACAAGCGGATCATTGAATCCGTGGCAAAGCGGCTGGGAGAGCCGGTGGAGAAATTCCCCATGAACCTGCAGGAATACGGCAACACTTCCTCGGCCAGCATTCCCATCCTTCTGGATGAGCTGAACCGGGCCGGGACATTAAAAAGCGGTCAGCGACTGGTGCTGGCGGGATTTGGCGCAGGGCTTACCTGGGGCGCCAACATCATTGACTGGAGATAAACCAGAGAAGCCAAAAGGTTTCCGGTTTATATATAATCAAAAAAGAAGTAAGATCAAAAGGAGAGAAAGAAATGTTAGAGCAGATCAAAGAACTGGTAGCAGACAAACTGGGGGCAGACGCAGAGGCGATCACAGAAAAGACCAGCTTCAAGGAAGACCTGGGAGCAGATTCCCTGGACCTTTTCGAACTGGTGATGGGACTGGAAGACGAATTTGGCATCGAGATCCCTACCGATGATCTGGAGCAGATCACCACAGTAGGCGATGTGATCAACTATATCAACGAGCACAAATAAGAAAAGAAGAAGCGGGGTTATAGATATGCAGACAGAAGTGACCAGATTATTAGGAATCCAATATCCCATCATCCAGGGCGGAATGGCCTGGGTGGCGGAGTATCACCTGGCGGCAGGCGTTTCCAACGCAGGCGGCCTGGGCCTTATCGGAGCGGCCAGCGCGCCGGCAGAGTGGGTGAGAGAGCAGATCCGGGAAGCCCGGAAGCTGACGGATATGCCCTTTGGCGTCAACATCATGCTGATGAGTCCTTACGCGGACCAGGTGGCGAAGGTAGTGGCCGAGGAAGGCGTGAAGGTTGTGACCACAGGAGCCGGGAATCCGGAGAAATATATGGAAATGTGGAAGGCAGCCGGCGTGAAGGTGATCCCGGTGGTCGCTTCTGTAGCCCTTGCAAGAAGGATGGAGCGCTGCGGCGCGGACGCGGTTGTGGCGGAAGGCTGCGAGGCCGGAGGCCATATTGGTGAGAATACCACCATGGTACTGGTTCCCCAGATCGTGGACGCAGTGAATATCCCGGTGATCGCTGCCGGAGGCATTGCGGACGGCAGAGGGATCGCGGCGGCGTTCATGCTGGGCGCCAGCGGGGTTCAGATGGGAACCCATTTCGTAGTGACGGATGAGTCACAGGTACATGAGAATTACAAAGACAGGATCATCAAGGCGAAGGATATTGACTCCCGGGTAACGGGAAGGACCACCGGCCATCCGGTGCGGGCCCTTCGCAATGAGATGACCAGGAAATATCTGGAATTGGAAAATCAGGGTGCAAGCTTTGAAGAACTGGAGCAGCTGACGCTGGGAGGCTTAAGAAGAGCCGTGGTAGACGGAGACGTGAAGAACGGAAGCGTTATGGCGGGACAGATCGCAGGCATGGTCAAAGAGAGAATGTCCTGCAAGGATCTGATCGGGAAGCTGGTCCGGGAGACCGATGAGCTGATAGGAGGAAAAGGATTCTATGAGTAAGATTGCTTTTATCTACCCGGGACAGGGGGCGCAGAAAGCCGGAATGGGCAGGGACTTCTACGAGAACAGCCCGCTGGCGGCAAAACTCTATGACCAGGCCTCCCAGGCGCTGGGGCTGGATATGAAGGCGCTGTGCTTTGAGGAAAATGAGAAGCTTGACCTTACTGAATATACACAGGCGGCGCTGGTCACCACCTGCCTTGCCATGACGGCAGTTTTAAAAGAGCAGGGGATCACGCCGGACATTACCGCAGGCTTAAGCCTGGGAGAATACGCTGCCATCGCGGCGGCCGGGGGGATGGATCCCATGGACGCCATCCGTCTGGTGCGGAAAAGAGGGATCCTGATGCAGAACACGGTTCCAGCAGGAGTGGGAGCCATGTGCGCGGTGATGGCCCTTGACGCGGCCAGGATCGAAGAGGTCCTGGAGGGAATGGAGGATGTGACCATCGCCAACTACAACTGTCCGGGGCAGATCGTGATCACAGGCAGGACAGAAAATGTAGAGGAAGCGGCGGAAAAACTCCGGGAAGCCGGGGCGAAGCGGACCATCATGCTGAATGTGAGCGGCCCATTCCACTCTCCTTTGCTTAAGGCGGCCGGGGAGGAACTGGCAGAAGAACTGGAGAAAGTAACCCTTCATCCCCTTGCGGTTCCCTATGTCACCAACGTGACAGCCGGAACGGTGGAGGATATTGGGAAGACCCGGGAACTTCTGGCAGAGCAGGTCAGCTCTCCGGTGCGCTGGATGCAGAGCATGGAGGCCATGATCGCCGACGGGGTGGATACCTTCGTGGAGATCGGGCCCGGGAAAACCCTGGCCGGCTTCTTAAAGAAGATCAGCCGGGACGTGACCGTCTATAATGTAGGAACCTGGGAAGACGTGGAGAAGGTGAAAGGAGCATTATGTTAGAAGGAAAGATCGCAGTCGTAACCGGAGCCTCCAGAGGGATCGGCAGAGCCATCGCCATCCGTCTGGCAGGAGAAGGAGCGACGGTAGTTATCAATTACAATGGTTCAAAGGAAAAGGCAGAGGAAGTAAAGCAGGAGATCGAAGGAGCCGGCGGGAAAGCGGCGGTGTGCCAGTGCAACGTGGCGGATTTCGACCAGTGCCAGGCATTCATCCAGAAGGTGATCGATGAGTTTGGGCGGATCGACATCCTGGTGAACAACGCAGGGATCACCCGGGACGGTCTTCTGATGAAGATGTCGGAGGAAGATTTCGATCAGGTGATCGAGACCAATCTGAAGGGAGCCTTCCACACCATCCGGTTTGCCTCCCGTCAGATGCTGCGGCAGAAAAGCGGCAGGATCATCAATCTGTCCTCTGTTGTAGGGGTGACAGGAAATGCAGGCCAGGCCAATTATGCGGCCTCCAAGGCAGGAGTCATCGGACTGACTAAATCCGCGGCCAGAGAGCTGGCCTCCCGGGGGATCACTGTGAATGCCATTGCCCCCGGATTTATCGAGACGGATATGACCAGCGTGCTGTCTGAGAAGGTGAAGGAAGGCGCGGCGGCGGGGATCCCGCTGGGAGCCTTTGGAAAGCCGGAGGACGTGGCGGCGGCAGCGGCATTTCTTGCCTCTGACGAAGCAGGATATATCACTGGCCAGGTACTTCATGTAGACGGCGGAATGGTAATGTAAATCTAGGGTAGGACAAGAAGGAGACGAGGATATGAAAAGAAGGGTCGTAGTGACAGGACTGGGGGCGGTGACGCCCATCGGAAATACAGTAGAAGAGTTCTGGGCCGGTATCCGGGCAGGAAAAGTGGGGATCGGGGAGATCACCAGATTTGACACCACCGATTACAAGGTCAAGGTTGCGGCGGAAGTCAAAGATTTCGTGGCAAAAGAGCGGATGGACTTCAAGGCAGCCCGCCGGATGGAGCCATTTTCCCAGTACGCGGTAGCCGCGGCGCTGGAGGCTTATGAGGATTCTGGGCTGGATATCAGCAAGGAAGATCCCTTCCGTGCAGGCGTGATCGTCGGTTCCGGCATCGGAAGCCTGCAGGAAGTGGAGCGGGAGTACGAGAAGATCCTGTCCAGAGGACCTTCCAGAGTCAATCCTCTGATGGTGCCGCTGATGATCTCCAACATGGCGGCGGGAAATATCTCCATCCAGCTGGGATTCAAGGGAAAATGTACCAGCGTGGTGACAGCCTGCGCCACCGGCACCAACTGTATCGGAGACGCCCTGCGGGCCATCCAGTACGGGGACGCGGACATTATGCTGGCAGGCGGGACCGAGAGCTGTATCTGCCCGACCGGAGTGGCGGGATTCACCAGCCTGACGGCGCTGTCCACCAGTACCGATCCCATGCGGGCTTCCATTCCATTTGACAAGGACCGGAACGGCTTCGTCCTGGGCGAGGGGGCCGGCGTGGTCATCCTGGAGGAGCTGGAACACGCGAAGAACCGGGGAGCGAAGATCTACGCGGAGCTGTGCGGATACGGAGCCACCGGGGACGCTTATCACATCACTTCTCCGGCGGAAGACGGAAGCGGGGCGGCCAAGGCCATGACTCTGGCAATGGAAGAAGGAGGAGTCACCCCGGCGGAAGTGGATTACATCAACGCCCACGGGACCAGCACCCATCACAACGACCTTTTCGAGACCCGGGCCATCAAGGCGGCTTTTGGCGAAGCAGCCGGGGACGTGGTCATCAACTCAACCAAGTCCATGATCGGCCATCTTCTGGGAGCGGCCGGCGGCGTGGAGTTTATCACCTGTGTGAAGACCATCCAGGACGGGTTCATCCATCAGACCATGGGGACTAAAGAGGCGGACGAAGAGTGCGATCTTAATTACGCCATCGGCGCCCCGGTGGAGAAGGAAGTCCGCTGCGCGCTGACCAATTCCCTGGGATTCGGCGGACACAACGCTACACTGCTTTTGAAGAAATATGAAGGGTAGGAAGAGGATATGGAATTTGAAAATCTGATAAAACTGATCGACACCGTGTCCGCCTCAGAGCTGACCGGATTCAAATATGAGGAAAAAGGGCTGAAGCTTCAGATGAGCAAGGGAGACGGGGAAGTAAAGGTGGTAGCCGCACCTGCTGCGCCGCTGCCGGCAGCGCCTCTTCCGGCGGGACCTGCGCCTGCGCCCGCGGCGGAAGCGCCTGCGCCTTTTAAAGAGGAGACAGAAGAGGCCGCAAAGCCGGGCAAGGTAGTGGAATCTCCCCTGGTGGGAACCTTCTACGCGGCTCCCGCAGAAGACGCAGAGCCCTTTGTAACCGTAGGGAGCGCCGTGAAGAAAGGGCAGACCCTGGCCATTGTGGAAGCCATGAAGCTGATGAACGAGATCGAGAGCGACTACGACGGCACCGTCGCGGAGATCCTGGTGGAAAACGGCCAGCCGGTAGAGTACGGCCAGCCCCTTTTCCGGATTTGTTAGAGGAGGTAGTGTGATGAACCATTTAGACATCAAT
This sequence comes from Massilistercora timonensis, assembly GCF_048354975.1. Taxonomy (NCBI): domain Bacteria; kingdom Bacillati; phylum Bacillota; class Clostridia; order Eubacteriales; genus Massilistercora; species Massilistercora timonensis. The sequence goes on from NZ_DBGCJQ010000077.1 coordinate 11,399, forward strand.
CAGATCAAAGAGATCATTCCCCACAGACATCCCTTCCTGCTGATCGATTACATCGAGGATTACGAGCCGGGACAGTTCGCGGTGGGATACAAATGCGTCAGCTACCGGGAAGAATTCTTTGCAGGACATTTCCCGCAGGAGCCGGTAATGCCGGGCGTGCTGACGGTGGAGGCGCTGGCCCAGGTGGGCGCGGTGGCCATCTTAAGCGTAGAGGAAAACAAGGGCAAGATCGCCTATTTTGGCGGGATCAATAAATGTAAGTTCAAAGGCAAGATCGTGCCGGGCGACAAGGTGCGCCTGGAGACCAGGATCATCAAGCAGAAAGGGCCGGTTGGCGTTGGCGAGGCAATCGCCAGCGTGGACGGCAAGACCGTGGTCAGCGCGGAACTGACCTTTATGGTGGGATAGGTGACAGATATGATCAAGAAAGTTTTAATTGCCAACCGGGGCGAGATCGCGGTGCGGATCATAAGAGCCTGCCGGGAGATGGGCATCGAGACGGTGGCCGTCTACTCGGAGGCGGACCGGGAGGCGCTTCACACCAAGCTGGCGGACGAGGCGGTCTGTATCGGGCCGGCGCCCTCCAGTGAGAGTTATCTGAGCATGGACCGGATCATCAGCGCCACCATCATCACCGGCGCGGACGCCATCCATCCGGGATTTGGATTTCTCTCGGAGAACAGTAAATTTGCGGAGCTGTGCGAGCAGTGCAACATTACCTTTATCGGGCCCAAATCCCAGGTGATCGCCCGGCTTGGAAACAAGCAGGAGGCGAGAAATACCATGATGGCGGCGGGCGTCCCGGTGATCCCGGGCAGCAAAGAGGCCATCTATGATGTGGAAACGGGAGCGAAGATCGCGGAGAAGATCGGCTATCCGGTGATCATCAAGGCGGCCCTTGGCGGCGGCGGCAAGGGAATGCGGGTGGCTCAGACGCCGGAGGAATTCGAGGCCAGTTTTCAGACGGCCCAGAAGGAATCTCAGATGGCTTTCGGGGACAATACCATGTATATCGAGCATTTTGTCCAGCACCCGAGGCACATCGAGTTCCAGATCCTGGCGGATTCTTATGGAAATGTGATCCATCTGGGAGAGCGGGACTGCTCCATCCAGAGGAACCACCAGAAGATGATCGAGGAGGCCCCCTCCATCGCCCTGAGCGATGAGCTGCGCCAGCGGATGGGAGAGGCGGCGGTCCGGGCGGCCAGGGCAGCCGGATACGAGAACGCCGGGACCATTGAGTTCCTGCTGGAGAAGAACGGGAACTTCTATTTTATGGAAATGAATACCCGGATTCAGGTGGAGCACCCGGTCACCGAGTGGGTGACCGGCATTGACCTGGTGAAGGAACAGATCCGTATCGCTTCCGGCAAGAAGCTTTCCTATACCCAGGACCAGGTACATCTCAGCGGCCACGCTATCGAGTGCCGGATCAACGCGGAGAACCCGGCCAAGGGCTTCCGGCCTTCCCCGGGGACCATTCAGGATATGTACCTGCCGGGCGGAAAGGGGATCCGGATCGATTCCGCTATTTACAGCGGTTATACCATCCCGCCCTACTATGACTCCATGGTGGCCAAACTGATCGTGTGGGCCAGGAACCGCAAGGAGGCGATCCGCAAGATGCAGAGCGCCCTGGGCGAGGTGATCATCGAGGGCATCGACACCAACGTGGATTATCAGTATGAGATTGTAAACCATCCGGATTTTATCTCCGGGGACATTGATATTGAGTTTATTGAGAAAATGCAAGGGTGACGCATAGATGAAGTTAGATAATGTGTTTAAAAAAACCAGGCTTTCTTCCGCAAGGAAGGCGTATATCTCCCTGGGAGGGACCAGGCCGGAAGTGCCGGAAGGACTTCTGCGAAAATGTAATAAATGCGGCGGCGCCATCATCGCCGAGGATGTGAAGAAGGGGTATTATATCTGTCCCAAGTGCGGCGGATATTTCCGGGTCCACGCATACCGCCGGATCGAGATGGTGACCGACGAGGGCACCTTCGAAGAGTGGGACAAAGGCCTGACCACCAGGAATCCCCTTCATTACAAAGGGTATGAGGAGAAGCTGGAAGGGCTTCAGAAGAAGTACGGCCTGGACGAGGCGGTGATCACCGGCAAAGCCCGGATCGACGGGACGGAAGTTGCCATCGGCGTCTGCGACGGACGTTTCCTGATGGCCAGCATGGGTCAGGTGGTAGGCGAGAAGGTGGCAAGAGCGGCCGAGCGGGCCACAGAAGAAGGTCTGCCGCTGATCCTGTTTGCCTGCTCCGGCGGGGCCCGGATGCAGGAGGGGATCGTCTCTCTTATGCAGATGGCCAAGACTTCCGCGGCGCTGAAGCGCCACAGTGACGCCGGGCTTCTCTATATCAGCGTGCTCACCGATCCCACCACCGGCGGAGTGACGGCGAGCTTCGCCATGCTGGGGGATGTGATCCTGGCAGAGCCAAAGGCGCTGATCGGGTTTGCCGGGCCAAGGGTTATCGAGCAGACCATCGGCCAGAAGCTGCCCAAGGGCTTCCAGCGGTCAGAATTCCTGCTGGAGCACGGTTTTATCGACGCCATTGTGGAGCGTCCTCAGTTGAAGGAGACCCTGTCCCGGATCCTGAAGCTCCATGAGAAGGAAGGACAGGAAACGAGAGGGGCAGAACCTTCTGGAAACGAGACTTCTTCTGAGAGCAGTACATTTTCCGGCGAGGGCGTTCAGGTCCACAACCAGGTGGCCAGAGCCTGGGACCGGGTGGAGATCTCCCGGATGAAGGACCGGCCGGTGGGAAGCGACTACATTGGCGCGCTTTTTACAGATTTCACAGAATTTCACGGCGACCGGTACTTTGCTGATGACAAGGCCATTATCGGAGGGATCGCCCGGTTCCACGGGAAGCCGGTGACGGTGATCGTCCAGGCCAAGGGGACCAACACCAGGGAAAATATCGAGCGCAACTTCGGAATGCCTTCCCCGGACGGCTACCGCAAGGCTCTGCGGCTGATGAAACAGGCGGAGAAGTTTGGCCGGCCGGTGATCTGTTTCGTAGATACGCCGGGGGCGTTCTGCGGGCTGGAGGCAGAGGAGCGCGGGCAGGGAGAGGCCATCGCAAGGAACATTTACGAGATGTCCGGCCTTACCGTTCCAGTGCTCTCTATTATCATCGGAGAGGGAGGCAGCGGCGGCGCTCTTGCCATGGCTACGGCGGACCAGGTGTGGATGCTGGAGAATTCCATTTATTCTATCCTGTCTCCGGAAGGGTTTGCCAGCATTCTCTGGAAGGACAGTTCCAGGGCGAAGGAGGCTGCGGAAGTGATGCGGCTTACGGCCCAGGATCTGTATGAGATGGGGATGGTGGAGAAAGTATTTCCCGAGCCGGCCCACTACACCGTTCAGAACCTGAAGGAAGTGACCGGCCCCATGGAACAGGAGATCGAGAGATTCCTGGAAGAGTCGGCGCATTTTACCGGAGAGGAACTGGCGGCGCGGCGGTATGACCGGTTCCGGAACATGTAGGAGAGAAAAGGATGGAGATCAAACCACTGAAAATGGGAGAGACAGAGGCAAGGATCCCGCTCATCCAGGGAGGGATGGGCGTCGGGATCAGCCTTGGCGGTCTGGCCGGGGCGGTTGCGAAGGAGGGCGGCATAGGGATCATCTCTGCCGCCCAGATTGGTTACCGGGAGCCGGATTTTGACCGGAATCCAAAGGAGGCCAATTTAAGGGCTATCCGGAAGGAATATGAGAAGGCCCGGAGCATTGCCCCCGACGGGGTGATCGGGTTCAATATCATGGTGGCCATGCGCCATTACGAGGAGTATGTGCAGGCGGTTGCGGACGCCGGGGCGGATCTTATCATCTCCGGCGCCGGGGTGCCCACAGATCTTCCCAGGATGGTGGGAGACCGGCAGGTGAAGCTTGCCCCCATTGTCTCCACGGAGAAGTCGGCGCGGCTCATCTTAAAGTACTGGAAGCGCAAATATGACCGGCTCCCGGACCTTCTGGTGATCGAAGGGCCCCGGGCAGGGGGACATCTGGGATTTACCAGAGACCAGCTTGCGGCTTATGGATACGGGGAAGCCGGGGATGGCTGCGGGGCTGGTTGTGAGGGCGGATACGCAGATGAGGTGACGCGGATCCTGGCTGCGGTCCGGGAGTATGAGACCGAGGGCGGCAGAAAGATCCCGGTGGCCCTTGCAGGCGGCATTTCCGGAAGGGAAGAGGCGGCCCGTGCATTTGCCCTGGGGGCGGACGCCATCCAGGTGGCCAGCCGGTTTGTCACCACTTATGAGTGCGACGCGGATCTTCGCTACAAGGAGGCCTATCTGAAGGCGGGCAAAGAGGATGTGATCCTGGTGAAAAGCCCGGTGGGCATGCCGGGGAGAGCCATCCGGAATCCATTTATGGAACGGGTGATGAGAGGAGAGCGGATCCCCCACACTCCCTGCCACGGATGTCTGCACAAATGTGATCCGGCCAACATTCCCTACTGTATCACAGACGCTCTGATCAGCGCGGCAAAGGGGGATGTGGAGAACGCCCTTCTCTTCTGCGGGGCGGACGCCTGGAAGGCGGAGCGGCTGGAGACGGTGAAAGAAGTGATTGATTCTCTCCTGCCGGAAAGCGTATAATAAGACTGTAAGATCAAACGGGAGATAAAAAGGACGGCAGATTATGGATGAGGCGTACAAGGCGATCAACGATGTTCTGGTCAATCTGATCAATGAGATCTGGGAACTGGAAGAGAAGGCGATCATCACGGAAGAATTCAAGGACCTGACCAACAATGACATGCATGTCATCGAGGCCATCGGCCTGGGGGAGGGCAGGAACATGTCCTCCATCGCGAAAAAACTGAATATCACCGTGGGAACGCTGACTACGGCGGTGAACAGCCTGGTGAACAAGAAATATGCGGTGCGCCGCAGAAGCGAGGAAGACCGCCGGGTAGTCTTCGTCAGCCTGACGGAGAAAGGGGAGCGGGCCTACCGCCACCACGAGGATTACCACCGGCAGATGACCCGGGCCATCCTGGAGAAGCTGGAGGCGGAAGAACTTCCCGTTTTGGTCAAGACGTTGGATGCGCTGACAGAGTTTTTCACCGGCTACAGCCAGAAAGACACGGGCAAAAGCGCCTCTTAGAGAAGGCGGCGTGTCTGTTTGGCGGACCGGGTGTGTGATGGGAGGAATGCCTTATGTATGAGGAAGAAGCGGCGAAACTGCAGAAGATCATCGACGACAGCGAGAGGATCGTGTTCTTTGGCGGGGCGGGAGTGTCTACGGAGAGCGGGATCCCGGATTTCCGGAGCGCGGACGGGATCTATCACCAGAAGTACCGGTACTCGCCGGAAGAGATCGTAAGCCACAGCTTCTTTGTGCGGGATACCGAGGCTTTCTACGAATTCTATAAAAGTAAGATGATGTTCCTGGACGCGAAGCCCAATGCGGCTCATGAGAAGCTGGCCCAGCTTGAGAAGGCCGGGAAGCTTCTGGCGGTGATCACTCAGAATATCGACGGGCTTCATCAGGCGGCGGGCAGTAAGGAAGTCTACGAGATCCACGGCAGTATCCTGCGCAATTACTGCCAGCGCTGCGGGAAATTTTACGACGCGGCTTATGTAAAGAACGCTCCCGGAGTTCCCCGGTGCGAATGCGGCGGCGTGATCAAGCCGGATGTGGTGCTGTATGAAGAAAGCCTGGACTCCGGGCTGATCCGCAAGAGCATTGAGGCCATCAGCCAGGCAGATACCCTGATCATCGGCGGCACCTCCCTGGTGGTGTACCCGGCAGCCGGGTTTATCGATTATTTCCGGGGGAAACATCTGGTGGTGATCAATAAGAGCGCCACAGCAAGAGAAGTGGGCGCGGAGCTGACCATCGCGGCGCCCATCGGAGAAGTGATGGGGCAGATCCGGGTGTAGAAAATCAAAAAGGGACAGGGTTTTTTCAATCTGGGACGTGGTATTTTTGAAAATACCACGTCCCCAACTTTTTACGAAGTGATCCCAAAGCCCATATTTGGGGCGATGAGGGAGCGCGCCAGATCCAGCAGGAAGAAAAAAATCAGAATGCAGCAGCAGATTTTTCGTACCCTTATGGGAATGGTCTGAAAGAGATCGTCCAGCCTGGGGGCGGCAAGATAGATGAGGAACAGTCCGCCAAGGCCAAAGATGACCAGCCCTTCCAGGCACACCCGGCCCTGGATGTTAAGGAGCATGTCCGAATAATCCCACCATCTGGCGTGGAAGAAGGTTTCCAGGAACAGGCCGGAAAAATACTCCAGACATCCGCACAGCAGGATGGTCAGCCCCAGGGTGGAAAACGGCTGATCCCGCCAGCGTTTCAACGCAAGAAGGATCAGAAGGCTGCCGCAGCCGTAGATGGGGAGCCAGGGGCCAAAGAGGACGCCCCGGTTGATGAACCTGCCGTCGATGATGATATGGAGGAACACCTCCCAGAGCCATCCGGCTGTGGAGAAGGAGAAAAATAAGAATGTCAGGGAAGAAATACTGTAGGCGCGGTCGTAGCCAATCTCGGAAAACGGGTAGATTGCAAGGACCGCGCTGCTTTTTTCCTTCATGTACTGTTTCATAAAAAATCCCCCTTCTCAAATCATTTGATGATTCGATTATAAGGGGGAAATTTGAAAAAGCCCTTTAGTAATTCTGAAGATTTATTTAATTTAGGACGTAACCTTTTTTAAAAATACTACGTCCTCAAATGACAACTACCCTGTACCTTTTTGCACGATGCCCTGTACCCAAATGACAAATGCCCTGTACCTTTTTGAATATTTAAGTGAAAATCTCCAGGCTTCGTGGGAGGATTCCTTTCATATAAGCGATGGCGGTACCGTAGTTTGTCATTGGAATCTGGGCATCTTCCGCGCATTTCAGGCGATATTTCATTTCCCGTTCGTTCAGCATACAGCCGCCGCAGTGGATGATCAGTTTGTATTTGTCTAATTCAAGCGGAAATTCGGTTCCGCTGGTAAATTCGAAGTTCAGATTTTTCCCAGTGTGGGCACTGAGCCAACGAGGCAGTTTGACGGTGCCGATATCTTCGCACTGGCGATGGTGGGTGCAGCCCTCGGCAATGAGAACGGTGTCATTGTCTTCCAGGGAATCGATGGCTTTGGCGCCGGCGGCCAGCAGGTCCAGACTGCCTTTATATCTTGCAAACAGAATGGAGAAGGAGGTCAGAGGGATCTCCCGGGGAACGATGGCTGCTACTTCTGCAAAAACCTGGCTGTCCGTGATAACAAGGGCTGGTTTTTGATTCAGGCGTGGCAGGGTTTCCGCAAGTTCACTTTCCCGCACTACAATAGGAACGGCGCCGGCTTCCAGGAGATCCCGGATAGTCTGTTGCTGAGGAAGGATCAGCCGGCCTTTGGGAGCTGCTTTATCGATAGGGACCACAAGGATGACGAATTGAAGCGGTTCTACCAGATCCGCCACGATGTGGCGGCTATCGTCTTCTTTTGGAGCCAGGAGGGCGATGGCCTCTTTTAATTCCTGGATATGATATCCGCTGGAAGCGCTGGCTGTCATCAGCTTTTCTTTGGAAATCTGCAGGAAATCAGCGGCCTTTTGGACGGCATGATCCAAATCTTTGATCTGATCAGACTTATTTAATACAACAAGAAAAGGGATCTCTTTTTTCTGAATGTGGGCGAGGGTGACGGCATCTTCATGCGAAGGGCCGGACAGGGAATCGATCACCAGGAGGGCGAGATCTGTTTTGTTTAAAATCTGAAAAGCTTTTTGAACCCGCATAGAACCCAGATTGCCTTCATCGTCGATACCTGGGGTGTCGATCATCACCACCGGACCCAGGGGAAGCAGCTCCATTGCTTTTAAGACCGGGTCGGTAGTGGTGCCTTTCACATCCGAGACAATCGCCAGACTCTGCCCGGTCAAAGCATTGATAAGGCTGGATTTCCCGGCATTTCGGCGGCCGAAGATACCGATATGAGTGCGTTCTGCGGAAGGTGTGGTATTGAGACTCATAAAAACTCCTTTCACTGTGCAAAAAGGTACGGGGTATTTTTCATTTGGGTACAGGGCATCGCGCAAAAAGGTACAGGGCAGTTGTCAATTGAGGACGTAGCAAAATTAAACTTTGCTACGTCCTCAATTAATTAATTAAAACCGGAAATCCCGCCGGTTATCTTCCCGGATCAGCTTCAGGTTTTCCAGCACGGTCGCCCGCACTTTCTCATTGGGCACGTTCAGTACTTCCTTATCGATCAGTTTATCGCCGATGGCCTTGGTGGCCGGGGAGGCGTAATCCATCAGGTATTCTTCCAGGGTCATCAGTGCGTTGGGATGGCAGCAGTTCTGGATCTGGCCGCTCTTGCACAGGGACATGAACCGGTCGCCGGTCCGTCCGGCCCGGTAGCAGGCGGTACAGAAGCTGGGGATATAATCCATCTCCATGAGCCAGCGCACCACTTCGTCCAGGGTCCGGTTATCGATGACGTCAAACTGGGCGGAGTTCTCTTCCTCCGGCTCAGGATCTACGTAACCGCCTACGCTGGTGCGGGAGCCGCCGCTGATCTGGGAGATGCCAAGATGAAGGACGCGCTCGCGGACGGTCTTGCTCTCTCTGGTGGAAATGATCATGCCGGTGTAAGGCACGGCAATACGGATGCAGGCCACCAGCTTGGCAAAGGTATCGTCGTCGATGCCGTTGGTGAAGGTGCTGGCGTCGATGTCGTCGGCATTGCGGAGCCGCGGCACGCTGATGGTGTGGGGGCCTACGCCAAATGCGGCCTCCAGGTGCTCGGCGTGCATGAGAAGCCCGGCGAATTCATAGCGGTATTTGTCCAGGCCAAAAAGAACGCCGATGCCTACGTCGTCGATGCCGCCCTCCATGGCCCGGTCCATGGCTTCGGTGTGGTAGTCATAGTCGTGCTTTGGCCCGGTGGGATGAAGCTCCAGATAGCTTTCCTTGTGGTAGGTCTCCTGGAACAGGATGTAGGTTCCGATCCCCGCCTCCTTGAGCAGCCGGTAGTTGTCCACGGTGGTGGCGGCGATGTTGATATTTACCCGGCGGATGGCGCCGTTTTTATGCTTGATACTGTAAATGGTGTTGATGGAATCCAGGTAGTACTCCATGGTGTTGTGCACCGGATCCTCGCCGGCCTCCAGCGCCAGCCGCTTGTGCCCCATATCCTGGAGGGCGATCACTTCCTGGCGGATCTCCTCCTGGGTCAGCTTCTTGCGGGCGATGTGCTTATTTTTCATATGGTAGGGACAGTAGGTGCAGCCGTTGATGCAGTAGTTGGAAAGGTACAGCGGCGCGAACAGCACGATCCGGTTTCCGTAGAAATCTTTTTTGATCTGCTCCGCCAGCTTATAGATCTTCTGGTTTAAATCCTCCTCCTCACAGACCAGGAGTACGGAGGCTTCCCGGTGGGACAGGCCCTTGCGAAGAGCCGCTTTGTCGATCAGCGCTTCGATCAGTTCCCGGTTGTTCTTGTTGGCGTCCGCATAGGCCAGAGTCTCCAGGATCTCCTGGTGGTTGATAAAATCATCGGCGTGTTTGGAATTTACATCATACATAGGTGGTTCCTCCTTAAAAATTTCTTGATCTATTACTAGGCTTTCCAGAGAGAAAACCGGTTTTTCTGAACATGCGTCCCTAAATATCTGTCATCCGGGAATCGCCCCGGGCTGTTACCACGCGGTAACCGATGGCGGTCATCTGCCGTTCCAGAAGCTCCCGCCCTTCCGCGGCTTCCGCGTCCACGGCGATCTTGTTGTCGTAGAGCAGGTACTTGGCCCGCACCGATGTGGGAGACAGGTTGGGCATGACCACGTTGGCTCCGGCCAGCACGCCCTGTTCCCGCCCATCCGGGGAAATGGTGCCAAGAGCGGTAGTTGCCGGCAGCAGCACCTTGGGAAGCAGTAGTCGCAGCAGTCCCAGCATGAACAAGGTAAGCTCCAGCGTCCCCGCAGGTTCTGTCGCAAAAGGAGTGTCGTGGTGGGGGATGAATGGCCCGATGCCCACCATATGGGGCTGCAGCTTCTCGATAAAGAGCAGATCCTCCGCCAGGTGCTCCGGCGTCTGGAAGGGGGAGCCTACCATGAATCCGGTCCCCACCTGGTAGCCGATGTCCTTTAAATCCCAGAGGCATTGCTGCCGGCGGGCGGCGGACAGGGAAGGGGGATGGAGCCTGGAGTAATGTTCCCCGTTAAATGTCTCGTGGCGCAGAAGGTACCGATCCGCCCCGGCGTCAAAAAAGGCCTGGTAGGATTCCCGGGACCGTTCCCCGATGGAAAGGGTAACTGCGCAGTCGGGATATCGGGATTTGATGGCCTGGATCAGGTCTATCATCCGCTCATCGGTGAAATAGCTGTCCTCCCCGCCCTGCAGGACGAAGGTGCGAAAGCCAAGATCGTATCCGGCGCGGCAGCAGGAGAGGATCTCTTCCTGGGAGAGCCGGTAGCGCGCCGCGTTTTTGTTGCTTCTGCGGATGCCGCAGTAGAGGCAGTCGTTCCGGCAGTAGTTGGTAAATTCAATAAGCCCCCGGATATAAATGTCATGGCTGTACCAGCGCTGCTGCTCCTGCCTGGCCAGGGAGAAAAGCTCCCGGGCAAGCTTGGGCGTGCGCCCGGCAATGAGGGCAGTCCATTCTTCTTTTGTCAGAGTGTGCTGCTCTTTCAGCCGGTAGAGCAGGGATCTTAAATCTTCCATGGGCGCCTCGCGATCTTTGTCTTGTCTGGAATAAGAAAAGGACCTGGCGCAGAAAAAGCGCCAGGTCCGCAAAAACAAAAAGGAGGTCACCTTTTTGTCTGGATCTTTCTGAAGCCGGCCGCCTTCTCACGCAGGTGCTGCCCTTTGTGGTCAGTACGTCGCAGACTGCTGCTCTGTGTCAGAATACCGCAGTCATATTTGAGGAAATTATACCATGAATGACGGCTGTTCACAACCATAGTTAAAAAATCATCGAATCTGCCAGGATTTCAGACACACGTTACATTAACATATTGCTATATTATTAAAACAATGATATATTATTTTTATAATATAAAAGAACTGTCGGATGATAAAGAGAAAGCAGGTAATGTATGAAAAAAGGATTATACATACTTTTGTTTGCGGTATTGATTATGCTATCAGGGGGCTGCAGTTCAGAGCAGAAACTGAAAAAAGAATACGAAGCGTTAATAGAAGAGACAAAGGATGACCTTCTTCCCGTATTGGATATGGAAAACGGGGAACGTAAAAAAGAGTATGATCCAGAGCTTCTCTCGGATGACACAGGTGCGTATTCAAAGGAACTATGGACAATAAGTGGCGGACAGATCGATACGCCTGCAGGAATTTTGTGCCGGGAGAAGGATATTATTTTAGTAGACCGGGGAAAGGATTGTCTGATCCGGGCAGACTATGAAGGGAATTTCATCCAAAGTGTGGGAGGTACGGGAAATGGTCCGCTGGAATTTGTCAGTCCTACCGGGATCGCCTCTTTTAAGGACAAGATTTATGTAATTGATTCGGGTAACAACAGAGTTCAGGTTCTGACGAAAGACCTTCAGTTTGAAGAGGAACTTTCCTTGGCAGATAACAGTGACGCGCCGACGGTTTATGAAAACATTGCTGTAGAATCCGAACATACGATTTATCTTTGCGGCGATTCCCTGCTGGACCGGCACATTACCAAATGGAAAGACGGGGAAACGACCGAGATCGGAGAAAACTTTTACGGATCCATCTATGGCGATGAGGGCAGGATCTATGCAGTGAACCGGGGAAATATCTGCGTGGATACAGAAGAGATCGCCATGACGGTTGTATCCGGAGATAATTACCTCTTTCAGATTGAAAATGACAAACTGACCGTGTCAGGCAGATTGCCGGACGGTCTGTCAGTGAATGCGTTTACCTGCTTTGATGATCAAGTGATCTGCTTTGCAAGCAGCCTGGCTAAACTGTATGAATTTCATACAGACGGCGAATGGGAGAAAACCCTGGCTGTATTTAAAGATCTGAATGAAAAGATCGATCTTAGGAATTATATTTCAGCCGCTGATCCTCAGCAGATCTTTCTGACAAACCCTCAGACAGGTGAAGTTTTTCGTATCAGGTGTCATACAGATGAATAAAAAAATGATTATTTTTGCCTTTTATTTGTCCTTGCTTCTTCCGGGGTACTGCCTTTCCAATGCAAAATGTTTTTACCTGCAGCTACAGAATACCTATCCGGATACCATTTATGAGGGTGGGGAACTTGGTTTCCAGGGAGAGGCTCTTGGTAAAAAGGAACAAAAGCAGATGGAACAGGTATGTGAAGGGGACATTGCTTACCAGTTCCGGACAGGGGAAATCCTCCCGGAAGTTTCCATGGAAGAAGATGTCGCTGTGCTGGGCTATGGCGGCAGAATGCAGACTTTTGCAGGGAACAGCATGGTATCAGGCCGGTTTCTGAACGGACGGGAATTCGCAGGCGATGAGAAGAAATGTGTCGTTTCAGACAAGCTTGCCGTCATGGCAGACCTGCAGATCCGCGACAGGATCAGGATCCATCGAGAGGAGTTTGAGATCATCGGGATCATGCATGGGTACGGGAAAAACAAAGTGGTGGTCCCTTATAACTGTTTCGCCGATATTTACGGCCATCACAGCATGCAGCAGTCTGTGATGGCGGAAAAGGACAGTGATCTTGGTCTGGTGAGAGAACAGCTGGCGTCGCCTGGGACAGACGGCAGCCAGATCTTTCTGCAAAGTCTGGAAGAAAGCGGGAGGGAAGGAAAAGTATTTTTAAAAAATATGATCTTATCCCGTGCCGGAGTGGGGATGGCTGTATCCGCTTTTTCGTTATTAAATATCTTTGTAATTTTACTGGGTATGATGGAGCAAAGAAAAGAAGAGTATGCAGTCAAGCGGGCAGTGGGAGCCAAAAAATCGGATCTTTTGAAGGAATTTTTAAAAGAGACCATATCCGCTATGAGTCTGGCCATCCTGCTGTTTCTTGTGTCCTTCCAGGCCATTGTACGGATATTTGCATTGGATCAGGAAGTAATATTCGACCTGTCTGTGCTCCTGGGAGTAACCGGGATCGCGTTCCTGTTCTGCCTGTGCCTGAGCGCCCTGCTGGTGAACCACTTTATGAGAAGTTCCATCTATGAACTGCTTCAAAAAGAGAGGGGATAGCCGTGTCGTATATCCTGTTTAAAGTGAAAAGAAAGCTTGTGTATCACAGAAAAATATACAGTCTGCTGCTTCTTGAAATTACAGTGGCGGTCGCGTGTATTGTTTTTGCTTTTCAATATTATTTTTACGGAATGGAAGAATCAGAAAAAACGGCGACAGCTTTCAAGAATAAAGAACTGGTCTTACAGATCACGCAGACAGATATGCAGGGGCCTTCCTTCAGGCCGGATTCGGAAGATATAAGCCGGATCCGCCAGATGTCCGGTGGAAAGATAAACTGCACGACCGCCGCTTTTCTTGTGACCTTTTCCGGGGAAGATGCGCTGGAATATGCATATATATTATCCGATCAGAAAAGCAGCGGCAGCGCATACGTGGGCAGCCGGGCACGGCAGTGGATCCGGGAAGAAAAGATCCCGGATGTAGAGGAGGCGGAAGGAAAGATCTGTATCAGGGGAACGTGGTTTCAACTGGAGAAGGTATTTTCGGATCATGTGCTTCCCCTGGACTGCTTCGACCAACCACTTGAGACGGAGAACAGCATTATTCTTTCTGCGGAGGAGCTGCCGGTCATCGGTGAAGAAGCAAACGTGCAATGTGTCATGACCATTGGCAATCAGAAAGAAAACGGTTCCGTTGCGGAAAAACTGTTACAATATCTCAATGAAAAATATGGAGAGGAATACAGCTTTTATTTCTCAAATCAGCAGTATGAAAAAGAATACCTGGTAGAATATCTTTCGCTGATACCAGGATATCTTGGAAAAGTCGCTGTGATTCTCATTTTTATCATGGCTGTTGGATATGCGGGGATTCTGAAGCTGTTCTTTCTAAAACGGATGAGCGAACTGGCCATATGTTCTGCCTGCGGCGCTTCCTACAAGAGTTTGGTTAAAGAGGTGATCCTGGAAATTGGGGCGATCTGCCTTGGTGGATGTGTGATCGGAATGGGGGCTGGAACGATCCTTACGGAAACGGTAGAATTAGGACTTCCGGTCCGTCCGGATATCCGGTCCTATCTGATCGCGCTGGTGCTGGCGTTGGCGATGACTTTCCTGCAAAGCGGCCTGGTCCTCTTGTCGCTGAAAAAGGACGGTATCTATGCGGCGCTGAGAGAAACGGGTAAATAAAAGAGAGGGTAAGATGATCGAATTAAAGGATATCTGCAAAAGCTACTATGGACAGGGGATTGAAAACAAAGTCCTGCGCCACATTGATTTTAAGATTGAAAAGGGAGAGTTTGTTATGCTGTACGGAGAATCCGGCTCCGGGAAAACGACCCTGCTGAATATGATAGGACTGCTGGATCCCTGCACATCTGGAGAGATCCTTCTTAATGGGGAAAATATAACAAACCTTGCCGGGGATGAGCAGGCAAGACTGCGAAATCAGACTTTCGGCTATGTGTTTCAGTCTTTCTATCTGATCCCGGAACTGAATGTGACGGAAAATGTATGCCTTCCGGCCGGCTATGCGGGAAAGAAAAAGAAAGAAATGGTGCGCCGTGCAGGCATTCTGCTGCAGGAAGTAGGACTGGCAGACAAGAAGAAATTCCGGCCTTCTCAACTGTCAGGAGGAGAGAAGCAAAGGGTGGCCATAGCCAGAGCGCTTATGAATGACCCGGATATCATCCTTGCAGATGAACCCACTGGGAACCTGGATTCCGGCAACAGCGGGAAAATCATGACACTTTTGAAAAAGCAGCATCTGCAGGGGAAAACAATCGTAATGGTCACACATGATCCGGAAATGGACAGGTATGCTACCAGAAAAATCAGAATGGCAGACGGGGTATTGGTATGATTCCGTTTTATTTTATTTTTAAATTTTTAAATTCTTCCGGTATTTCAATAAATGACGTAAAATATTTTCCCTCCACGTAAAGGTCATATCCATTTTCAGACTTTATAAAATAACTGTTCTCTTCTGTGATAACTACAGAGTCTTCCGTGTCAGCCGGTGTAACAGTAGCTTCTGATTCAATAACGAAAAATAAACTGAAAATCAGAAGGATCACTAAAAATAGTAATTTCAGGCTTTTTATTACAGACAGATATTTCTTCTCTGAAAAATCTTTATACAGATATTTGATACGCAGCCCTAACTGTGAATGCCTGGAACCAACAAAGTCTAAATTATAAACAGGTGTATTTTGGGCGTTCTGAAGTTTTTTTGAGATTTTGATGATCAGGGAGGCATAATCCAGCCTGTCTGCGCTGTCTCTGCCCTGCATGATCGCCTGGTCGTTTGTGATCTCCATTGCCAGGCAAAACCATTTCTTCAGAACATAGACCAGTGGATTCCACCAATGTATACAGCAGACGATATCGATTAAAAGTAATAAGATAAGATCATGTTTTTTGTAATGATATAATTCATGATCAAATATATAGGTCAGTTCTTGCTGGGAAAGATCATCCACTTCAGGTAAAATCAAAACAGGGTTGTATATTCCTGTAATGCCGGGGGATACGGGGAAGGGCACAACCGCTATTTTAACCGGCTTTGCAGAGTAATTTTGCGCAAGATCATACAAGTAACCACAGGAAGATTCTTTGGTTATTATGAATTCTCTGATACGATCTGTATAAACTTTTTTTGCTTTCAGGAACCGGCACAATTGAATGACAGCGCCGATCGCCCAGATACCGTATAAACAGTCAAATACCATAAGCGACGTATCTGCTATGCTGGCGGAAAGAACATCCATAACCGGGCGGACAAAATCCTTGATGTAAATAGAATATGTAAATGGGAAATTGACCGGCAACGTCATTCTTAAGCATATAACAGAAATGATGGCGAAAAAAATTCTTGTGTTTGCCTTGTCATACAAAAATCCGCATTTGATCGACAGTAAGAAAAAAACCAGCAGCAAAGAAATTGCAATAAGACAAGTCAAAACAGGTCCGGGTGATAATATCAGCGCTTTAATCATGCTTTAACTCTAACTTTCTCTTCTCGATCATTTTTTCCAATTCTGCCAGATCATCCATATTTGTCTGTTCTTTGATCAAGGAGGCGCATAGGGAAAAGGAATCGTGACCGTTGCCCATAATATCGTTACATGCCTCCTTCAAATATTCTGTTTTCGTGAAGGTGGGCAGGTAGCTTCTGGTCAGGACAGTGCCGCTGTAAACGATATCTGCCACCTGAATATAGTCTTTTTTTAATAATTCGCGCAGGCAGGTCTGAACTGTGTTGGTATTAAAAGAAGGATTGCTTTTTTCGATTTCAGAAGAGATCATGGGTTTGTTGTGATCCCATAATACCTTCATAACTTCTAACTGTTTTTGGGTTAACTTTCTCATTGCGTTACTCCTTCACATTTTCAGATTTCCCGGGTGCAGGATTCAAGCCATTCCTGCTCTTCTTTGGAAAGTTCCGGCGCAAGCGTCTCGTACACCCGCCGGTGATAGGCGTTGAGCCGCTGCCGGTCCGTTTCGTTAAGAAGGGCGGGGTCTACCGCGTCCAGGTCGATGGGGACCAGGGTAAGAGATTCAAAGCACAGGAATCTCCCATAGTCTGTCTCCTGTCCCTCACGGCAGAGCAATTCATTTTCCAGCCGGATGCCGTGCTTCCCGGTGATGTAGAGGCCGGGTTCGTCGGTGGTGACCATGCCGGGGACAAGGGGCACAGGCGGATCGGATTTTCTCGTTTTCCAGCTGAAGCGGTTGGGTCCCTCATGGACGTTCAGGAGATGGCCCACGCCGTGTCCGGTTCCGTGGAGGAAGTCCAGTCCCTGCTCCCAGAGGGGCTGGCGGGCCAGGACGTCCAGGTGATGGCCATCTGCGCCTTCCGGAAAGCGGGCGTACATCAGGTTCAGCATACACCGCAGCACCAGGGCGAAATGGGCTTTTTCTTCGGAAGTCAGCGGCCCCAGGGCAAAGGTGCGGGTAATGTCGGTGGTCCCTTCCAGGTACTGGCCGCCGGAATCCACCAGGAACAGTCCCCGGGGTTCTAGGGGGATGTCGCTTTCCGGGGTGACCGCGTAGTGGACGATGGCGCCGTGGGGGCCGTAGCCTGCGATGGTGTTGAAACTCAGGCCAAGGCTGTGGATTGCTTCCCGGCGCATGGAATCCAGATGTTCCATGGCGGAGGCCTCTGTGAGGGCGCCTTCCTTCACGGTTTCTTTCAGCCATTTCATAAAGCGGACCATGATGATTCCGTCGCGGATATGAGCGGTCCGGGTCTGGGAGATCTCCACTTCATTTTTTACTGCCTTCAGTTCCAGAACCGGGTCCGGGGCATTAAGGATCTGCGCGCCGTTCTCGGAGAGGATTTGAAAAAGGCGGTAATTGGACTGGGCTTCTGAGAACAGGATTTTCTGCCCGCCCCAGGTTTTTGCCGTCTCATAAACTTCTTCATAGGGGCAGACTGATATGCCAAGGGACGCAAGATGGCCCTGTGCTTCAGCCGTCAGTTTTGTTTCATCCAGATACAGGCGGACAAAGTCCCGGCCGATCACTGCGTAGGAGAGGAAGACCGGGTTGTAGGCCACATCGCTTCCCCGCAGGTTGAAGAGCCAGGCGATCTCGTCCAGAGCGCAGATCACATGGATGTCCGCTCCCGCCTGGGCCATGTTCGCCCGGACGTCCGCAAGCTTGTCTTTTGTGGAGCGGCCGGCGAAGGATTCGTCATAGAGCCAGATCTTCTCCCCTGCAAGGGCAGGGCGGTCCGTCCAGATTTCTGCCGCCGGGTCTGTGGAAGGATCCAGGGAAATACCCTTCTCCTCCAGCGCATTTGCAAGAGCTTTCCCGGCTGAGGCGGAGATGGTCCTGCCGTCTGCGCCGACCCGGTCCCCTGGCTCAAGATGCGCGGTGAGAAATTCTTCGATGGTGGGAACCCCTGGGATCTGCATTTTATAGAGGTCAATACCGGTTCCCGCAAGCTGCGCTTCTGCCTGGAGGAAGTACCGGCCGTCAGTCCAGAGCCCGGCCTGGTCCGGCAGCACCACCAGTGTGCCGGCGGAACCGGTGAAGCCGGACAGCCAGGCCCGGAATTTGAAATGTTCGCCTACATATTCTGACAGATGATAATCTGCCGTTGGGATATAGCATGCGGCAAGGCCTTCTTTTGCCATGGCGGCGCGAAGGGCGGCAAGCCGTTCTTTGATCCGTGTGTTCATGTGCCAAACCTCCTGGGTTGCATGGAAACTATATGGGTTATTATATCACGGAGGACAGGAAGAGAGTAGGGGCTCTTTTCTCTTTTGCGGCAACGTGGTAGAATAAGCGGGAAAGAGAGAGAACGGAGGGAAGAAAACCGTGACCAGAGATGAGAAAGTGACCCGGCTGATCCAGCTTCTGAAGGAAGAGAATCCAGGGTACGCCGTGATAGAGATCCCGGACGGGCCAGAGGAGAGACGCCGTTTTCTCCGCAGCCTGATGAACGTGCGCTGGCCGGGAGAGGCGAGCGAAGAGTATCTGCAGCTTCAGGATAATCTGCTGCAGGAAGAGGCGAGAGAGAAAGGGATCGTACAGCCGGAAGAGATCCCGGCAGTCTGGGAGACATTTCCAGAGGCAGAACTTCGGAACGGGGACCGGATTGCTCTCTGGCAGGGAGACATCACCCGGCTTGCGGCGGACGCCATTGTCAATGCGGCCAACAGCCAGCTGCTGGGGTGTTTTGTTCCCTGCCACGGCTGTATCGACAATGCCATCCATTCCGCGGCCGGGATCCAGCTCCGCAACGAATGCGCCCGGATCATGGAAGCGGAGGGGCGGGAAGAGAAAACCGGACAGGCCAGGATCACAGCAGGCTATAACCTGCCCGCCCGGCATGTGATCCATACCGTGGGGCCTGTGGTGGGGCAGCAGGTGACAGACCGGCAGAAAGAAGAATTACGAAGCTGCTACCAGAGCTGCCTTAAGCTGGGAGATCAGGAAGGACTTTCCACCATCGCCTTTTGCTGTATCTCCACCGGAGAATTCCATTTCCCCAACAAACTGGCGGCTCAGATCGCCCTGGACACCATCGACCGGTGCTTGAGCCGGATGAGATTGTCCAAGGTGATCATCAATGTATTCAAGGACGAAGATCTGCACATCTATCAGAAACTGATCCAAAAAGGGACAGGGTATTTTTAATCTGGGACGTGGTATTTTTAAAAATACCACGTCCCCAACTATGCAAATCCTTTCCGTTTCCTTGCGGTGTCGATCAGTTCTTCCGCCTCGTCGAAGGCGGCCGGGAGATAGGATTCTGCCCATTCTTTCCCGGCTTTTTCCTGCTTTTTGATCTCGGCCCAGTTGGTCAGGACTTCTTCGGAATCGGCGACTTCCACCGTGCCGAACACATGGGGGTGACGGCGGATCATTTTGTCTATGACGGTCTGGATCACATCGTCCATGGTGAAGAGCCCTTCTTCTTTGGCGATCTGGGCGTGCATAACAATCTGCAGCAGAAGATCGCCCAGTTCTTCTTTGAGATTCTCCGGGTCTCCGGTCTGATCCAGGATGTTGATCCCGCAGATCACCTCGGCGGCCTCTTCGATGCAGCCTTTCTTCAGGCTGGCGTGGGTCTGTTCCCGGTCCCATGGGCACCCGTCGGGGGCGCGCAGGCTGGCGATGATGGCTTCAAATTCTTCGAATTTTGTCATGTTTGTAACTCCTTCCTTTTTTCCTTGTAAAGGATCTGCGGTCATGCTATACTTTTTTTATTCTCAAACAGATCCAATAGATTTCTATCCATTCTTATCATTTAACAAATTTCTTTGAGATCCCATTGGAAATAGTATATTTACCCAGGCAGCCGGGAGGGCGCGCATATCATCCGCCTGAGTCTTGATTACAGCAATCCTGAATCTGAAAAGTAAGTAAGCCGCCCTGTCCCTGGAAAAGATAGGCGGCTTGCTTAGCTGGTTATTTTGCCGGGCGGATAGGTTTGCTCTATCTTCCGGCTGTCTTGTTAAATATATTATAGCAGAGAGACTTGAAAAGTCAACGAAGGATAGTATATTTACCCAGGCAGCCGAGGGGCGCGCTGATTCCCGATCTGAGTCTTGCAGAAAGGGGAAATGCCTATGAGTACATATGAAGAATTCATGGTCTTACTGACGATCGGTCTTTTGATCATTGCAATTCTGAATTTGAAAAATGGGAAATAGCCGTCCTCGTCTCTGGTAAAAGATTGAACGGCTATTTCAGATAGCTTATTAAATTAAGTCGCCAGATCGGGTAGCTCGCCCCACCCGTTGGCTGTCTTGTTAAATATATTATAGCAGACGACTCTGAAAAGTCAACGAAGGATCCTGCCCAGAGGCTTCTTAAAATTCTATTAATATCCTTGACAAAATCCCCTGCGCTGGCTATCATATTCAATAGTTTATGTGCAAAAGGCGATGAAGAAGAGGAGTACGCGAACCTCATGCTGACAGAGAAGGCCGCCCGCAGGCTGAGAGGGGCCCCAGAAGAGATGAGGCGCGGAAGGTAGCTTTAGAGCCGGATCGCTGAACCCGCCGCAGAGGCGGACAAGTAAGCGGTCCCGGAGTCGTTCCCGTTAAAGAATAAGATGAGATATATGGAGGAATCTCTTCTATATAATGAAGGTGGTACCGCGAGAACAATCGCCCTTTACAGATGTGTAAAGGGTTTTTTCTTTTACAAATGTGAAAATTGTGTGAAAAGCGAGAATGAGGAGGATACTATGAGCCAGAACCTGGAAAAGACCTACAATCCCAAAGAGATTGAGCCAAAGCTGTATGAGAAATGGTGTGAGAAGGAATATTTCCATGCGGAGGTGGACCGCAGCAGAAAACCGTTTACTACGGTGATGCCGCCTCCGAATATTACCGGAAAGCTGCACATGGGCCACGCCCTTGACAATACCCTGCAGGATATCATCATCCGTTACAAAAGAATGCAGGGCTACAATACGCTGTGGGTTCCGGGAACGGACCATGCCGCCATTTCCACGGAAGTAAAGGTGACCAACCAGCTGAAAGAAGAAGGCATTGACAAAAAAGAGCTGGGCCGGGAGAAATTCCTGGAGCGTACCTGGCAGTGGAAGGAAGAATACGCGGGAACTATTGAGGGACAGTTAAAGAAGCTGGGCGTGTCCTGCGACTGGGAGCGGGAGCGCTTCACCATGGACGAGGGCTGTTCCAAGGCGGTGGAAGAGGTGTTTATCGAGCTCTATGAGAAGGGCTACATTTACCGGGGGTCCCGGATCATCAACTGGTGTCCGGTGTGCAAGACCTCTCTTTCCGACGCGGAAGTAGAGCACGAAGAGCAGGAAGGCCATTTCTGGCATATTAAATACCCCATCGTGGGGACCGATGATTATCTGGAGATCGCCACCACCCGTCCGGAGACCATGCTGGGCGATACGGCCATCGCGGTACATCCGGATGATGAGCGGTACAAAGATATCGTAGGCAAGACGGCGATCCTGCCGCTGGTGGGAAGAGAGATCCCCATTGTGGCGGATTCTTATGTAGATAAAGAGTTCGGGACCGGCGCGGTAAAGATCACGCCGGCTCACGACCCCAACGACTTCGAGGTGGGCAAGCGTCACAACCTGCCGGAGATCAACATCATGAACGACGACGCCACCATCAATGAGAACGGCGGCAAGTACGCCGGACTGGACCGCTATGAGGCACGGAAGGTGATGGTGAAGGATCTGGAGGAGCAGGGCTATCTGGTGAAGGTAGTTCCCCACTCCCATAACGTTGGAACTCACGACCGCTGCCACACCACCGTGGAACCGCTGGTAAAACAGCAGTGGTTCGTGAAGATGGAAGAGCTGGCCAAGCCGGCTATCCAGGCTGTGAAAAACGGCGACCTGAAGTTTGTGCCGGAGCGGTTTGACAAGATCTACCTGCACTGGCTGGAAAATATCCGCGACTGGTGTATCTCCCGGCAGATCTGGTGGGGACACCGGATCCCTGCCTACTACTGCGATGAGTGCGGCGAGATCGTGGTCTCCCGGGGAATGCCGGAGAAATGCCCCAAATGCGGGTGCACCCATTTCACTCAGGATGAAGACACCCTGGACACCTGGTTCAGTTCCGCCCTGTGGCCCTTCTCCACGCTGGGATGGCCGGACAAGACGGAGGACCTGGACTACTTCTACCCAACAGACGTGCTGGTGACCGGATACGACATCATTTTCTTCTGGGTGATCCGGATGGTATTCTCCGGATATGAACATACCGGAAAATCGCCCTTCCACACCGTGTTCATCCACGGCCTGGTGCGGGATTCCTTAGGCCGCAAGATGAGCAAGTCTTTGGGGAATGGAATTGATCCCCTGGAGATCATTGACCAGTACGGGGCAGACGCCCTGCGTATGACCCTGGTAACCGGAAATGCGCCGGGAAATGATATGCGTTTCTACAACGAACGTGTGGAAGCCAGCCGGAACTTTGCCAACAAAGTATGGAATGCGTCCCGTTTCATTATGATGAACCTGGAAGATAAAAAACTGACTCAGCCGGCAGACTTTAAAGTGCGTCCAGCAGACCGCTGGATCATGTCCAAATGCAACAACCTGGTCAAAGATGTGACCGAGAATATGGATAAATTCGAGCTTGGTATTGCTCTGTCCAAGATCTATGATTTCATCTGGGATGAATTCTGCGACTGGTACATTGAGATCGCCAAGTACCGTATTTATCACGCAGATGAGGATCCGGAAAGCGCCAACGACGCCCTGTGGACTCTGCGGGAGGTACTGAAGAAGGGACTGAAGCTGCTGCATCCGTATATGCCGTTCGTCTCTGAGGAGATCTACAGCAAACTGGTGCCGGAAGAAGAATCTCTGATGATGTCTGACTGGCCGCAGTATGATGAGTCCTGGAATTATCCGATCGCGGAAAATATTGCAGAACATTATAAAGAAATCATCCGCGGCATCCGCAACGTGCGGGCTGAGATGAATGTTCCAAAGAACCGCAAGGCTACGGCCTATGTGGTATGTGAAGACGCTCAGTTGTGTACCGGTCTGGAGATGCTTCGGCAGGCAGCCCGGAATATGGCGGCAGTTAATGATCTGATCATCCAGCACGATACGGTTGGAATACCGGAGGATGCGGTATCCATCGTGGTGCCGGATGCTACAGTATATTTACCATTGGAAGAGTTGATCGATTTTGACCAGGAGCTGGAGCGTCTGACCAAAGAAGAAGCCCGTCTCTCCAAAGAGATCGCCCGGGCGGAAGGTATGCTGAGCAATGAGAAATTCGTCAGCAAGGCGCCGGAAGCCAAGGTGCAGGAAGAGCGGGAGAAACTGGAGACTTACAGACAGATGATGGAGCAGGTACAGGAAAGACTGGAGAGTTTGAAGGCAAAACGCTCCTAAGTGATTCATAAGGGGTTTGTTGACCGATGAAGAAGATCCATTTGAAGAAGCCGGATATCAAAGGAAAGATCCAGCGTTTGAAAAATCTGAAGAAAGAAGATGTAAAAGCCTACTGGAAGGAAAGAAAGGAGCGGCGGGCCCGGATCCTGGAGGAGCGCCGTAACAGCGCATTTGCCAAAAAGATGCAGCCGGTGTGGAAGTGGATGAACCGCCTGTCCCTCTTATTCCATGCTCTTTTGGCCTGCGTGATCAATTTCGCCATCGAGGCCATTTCCCGGCATTCGGTTTTTGAAGCCTGGGGTTATATGACGGAGACGCCGGTGGTGTTCCTTTACAATGCATTTATGATCTTTGTCACCTTCTCGGTGGTTTATCTGTTCCGCCGCAGAGTGTTTGCCAGGATCATCGTCAGCGTGCTCTGGCTGATCCTTGGCGTGGCCAACGGCTATATGCTGCTGAAGCGGGTGACGCCTTTCAACGCCCAGGACCTGAAGGCGGCAACGGAAGGCCTGAGCCTGATCAACAATTATTTCAACGGATTTGAGCTGATCGTGCTGATCGTGGGCGCCGTGGCCGTGGTGATCTGGGTGGTCTCCATGTGGAGGCGGGGCGGCCAGTATACCGGGAAAATGCACCGGTTCCTGGCGCTTGTGGCCATCTGCGTCTGGGGGGCGGTATACAGCTTTGTGGCCAACGCGGCGGTGGAGAACCGGGTGGTGTCCACCTATTTCGGAAATATCGCCTTTGCCTACGAGGATTACGGCCTGCCATACTGTTTTATGGCCAGTCTTTTTAACACGGGGATCAACGAGCCCAACGACTACAGTGAAGAGACCATTGCCAGGATCAGCAAAGACGGGGAGATTACCAGAAATGAGTCCGACGAGCCGGAAGAGGATCTGCCCAACATCCTGTTTGTGCAGCTGGAGTCTTATTTCGACGTGGAGGAAGCGGAATTCTTCACCACTTCCAAAGACGCCTGCCCCAATCTTCACGAAATGTACGATAAATATTCCTCCGGTTATTTCAAGGTTCCTTCCGTAGGAGCCGGAACAGCCAATACAGAGTTCGAGGTGCTTACCGGGATGAACCTGCGGTACTTCGGCCCTGGGGAATATCCCTATAAAACGATCCTGAAGGAAACGCCCTGTGAGAGCGCGGCTACGGCCCTGGAGGCGCTTGGTTACGGAACCCACGCCCTTCACAACAACGGCGGAAACTTCTACAGCCGGGCGCGGGTGTTCAACAACATGGGATTTGACAGCTTTACCAGCAAGGAGTTTATGAACATCCTTCAGCTGACGGAGAATGGCTGGTCCAAGGACGATATCCTGATCGACCACATCGTGGACGCTCTGGATTCCACCAGGCAGCAGGATTTTGTCTTCACCATCAGCGTGCAGGGACACGGGGATTACCCGGAGGAGAAAGTGATCGAGAATCCGGAGATCACGGTGGAAGGCATTGAGGATGAGGCCCTTAAGAATAAATGGGAATACTATGTGAACCAGGTCTACGAGATGGACAAATTCGCGGGGGACCTGGTGGACGCGGTAGAGAAGCGGGGCGAGCCTACAGTGGTGGTCTTCTACGGAGACCATCTGCCCACCATGGGACTGAAGGCGGAGGACTTAAAGGGCCGCTATCTCTACAATACCAACTATGTGATCTGGGACAACATCGGCCTTGAGAAGGAGGACCGGAACATTCCTTCCTACCAGATCATGGCAGATGTATTTGACCGGCTTGGCATCCATTCCGGGACGGTGTTCAACTATCATCAGGAGCGGCGGCAGACCAAGAATTACCTGGCGGACCTGGAGCTGCTGCAGTATGACATCCTCTACGGCGACCAGTATGTGTATGGCGGCAACCCGCCGATCACGGAAGGCCATATGGTGATGGGAGTCCGGGATGTATCGCTGACGGACATCGTACCCCATCTGGACGGGGGCTACAGCCTGTACGGAGAGAATTTTACAGCCTATACCAGGGTCTATGTCAACGGGGAGGAGCAGGAGAAGAAATTCCTGAACAATACCAGGATCGACCTGCCTTCGACAGAACTGAAGGAAGGGGATGTGATCTACACCTGCCAGTATGGATCCAGCGACACCCTGTTCCGCAAAGCCGATGACTATATTTACCAGGATGGGAAGCTAACGGAAGTAAAAGACACAGGAACGGACAAGACCCGGTCCTGGGTAGAGCAGACCGGCGAGGAAGAATAATGAAGTGCCCCGGGGATTACCAAAAAGCAGTGGAATATATTGAGGAGCTTCCCAGGTTCACGAAGAAGCATTCTCTGGACCATACCAGAGAATTCCTTCGTCTCCTGGGAGATCCGGGCCTGGACCGCAGGATCATCCATGTGGCGGGGACCAACGGGAAGGGTTCGGTGTGCGCCTGTCTGCAGGCCATCCTCCAGGCGGAGGGGAAGCGGTGTGGATTTTTCACCTCCCCTCATCTGGTGACCATCAATGAGCGGATCCAGATCGGCCGTAAGCCGGTGGAAGACCCGGTGTTTTACCAGGTGTTCTGCCAGGCGTGGGAGGCGGCTCGGGACATGGAAGAAGCAGGGATGGGCCATCCTTCCTATTTTGAATTCCTGTTTGGGATGGGAATGGCGGCATTTGCCCGGACGGACGTGGAGTATGTGATCCTGGAGACTGGTCTGGGAGGGAGGCTGGACGCCACCAATGCGCCGGAACACCCGGCCCTTGCCATCATTACCTCCATCAGTCTGGACCACACCGATATCCTGGGAAATACCATTGAAGAGATCGCCGCGGAGAAGGCGGGGATCATCAAACCAGGGGTTCCGGTGCTTTTTGACGGGAGCAGTACAAGGGCGGCAGCAGTGATCCGAAAGACCGCCGCCAGGGTGGGAGCGCCCTGTAGAGAAATCTCGAAAAATGCGTTCGAAATCCTGGAAGTTCACAGAAACGATATTGCATTTTCCAGACGGAATGCGTATGATAGAGATGTTATCTGGCACGTGCCTCTGTGCGGGGCCTACCAGGTGATGAACACAGAGATCGCCCTGGAGGCGGCGGAGGAGCTGTTAAAGGACGAGAAGATCCACCGCAAGCGGTGGCCGGGCGCCCTGGCCGCCGTAAAGTGGGAAGGCCGCATGGAACAGGCGGCGCCCCATCTCATTGTGGACGGCGCCCACAATCCGGGAGCCGTGGAGGCATTTATCCGGAATGTGGAGCTGCTGGAAGGAGAGCAGCCCCGGCCCCGTCAGCCGGTGGTGGTATTCGCGGCGGCTTCAGACAAGAAGTATGAGGAGATGGCGCGCTTTCTTTGTGAAAAACTGAAGGCAAAAGCCTATATCGCTACAGAGTTTGACGACAGAAGAGCAGTCCCGGCAGAGGAGCTGGGGCGGCTTTTTGAAACTTATACCAGAGAGAAGGTTCTCGTTAAGAGAACGCCGGCGGAAGCGCTGGAAGCGGCATTTTCCCTGCGGGAGGAAGGAGAAGTCTACTGTGTGGGCTCCCTGTATCTGGTGGGGGAAGTGAAGAGATTATTGGCAGGAGGCGATCAGCATGCTTGATTTTGAAGAAGAACTGAAGAAGTTCCAGCCCAGCCTGGAAGTGGAAGATATCGAGAACGCGGTCTATCAGGAGGATCTGACAGACATGACAGACATTCTGCGGGAAATGATCGAGCAGACAAAGTAAAGAAGGATCAGTCATTTATGGAGTATACAACGAAACTGGTGTACCAGTCCAACTACTGGTATAACGACGGACTGCAGAAGGCAAAGATCCGGGATCTGTCCGGCGCGGTCAAATCTCTCCGTAAAAGCCTCCAGTACAACCAGGCCAACATCGCGGCCAGGAACCTTCTGGGGCTTGTGTATTACGGCCGGGGGGATGTGATCGAGGCGCTGGTGGAGTGGATCTTGAGCAAGAACATCCAGTCCCACGACAATATCGCCAACTATTATATCAGCAAAGTACAGGAAGTTCCCGGAGAGCTGGAGACCATCAACCAGGCAGTGAAGCGGTTTAACCAGAGCCTGGATTACGCCCGGCAGAACGGGGAGGACCTGGCCATCATACAACTGAAGAAGGTGGTGGCGGCGCACCCCACCTATGTGAAGGCCTATCAGCTTTTGGCCCTCCTCTATATCCATACGGAGCAGTACGGCAGCGCCCGCACCATGCTGCGGACGGCCCACGCGCTGGATAAGACGGATGAGATCACCCTGCGGTATATGCACGAACTCAACCAGATCCGCAAGTCCCGGACGTTGAACATCAAGGAGCGGGACACCGGCAAGCAGGAGCAGCAGACGGTGACCTACAGTATCGGAAACGAGACCATCATCCAGCCGGTGCCCACAGGCCTGAAGGAGAATTCCGGCCTGCACACTCTTGTGAATATCGCCATCGGGCTGGCGGTGGGAATTGCATTTATGTGGTTCCTGGTCATGCCCGCTGTGACTACATCCCGGCAGAAGGAGACCAACCAGCAGACCGCTCAGTTCAGCGACCAGATCGCGGAGCAGGACGCCCAGATCAGCGCCCTGCAAAAAGAACTGGAGGAATACCGCTCTACCAGCAAGGAGAGCGAGAATGCCAAGGCCACTGCGGAATCCACCCAGGAGAGCTACGAGGCGGTGATCAGCGTTTACCAGCATTTTAACGCCCATGATATGAGCGATAACGCCATGCTGGAGGAGATGCTCAAGATCAATCCGGATTCTCTGGGCACCCAGGGGCGGGACCGGTATGAGGAGATCCGGGATTCTCTGTATCCCAGGATGTGTGAGAAATTATACAACACATCCCAGCAAAATTTTCAGGTGGCCAATTATAAGAGCGCCATCTCCAACCTGGAGCAGGTGATGGAGATGGATGAAGGCTATCAGGACGGCCAGGCCATGCTGCTTCTGGCCCAGTCCTATGAAAAGAACGGGGATCAGGACAAAGCCAATCTCCGGTACCAGCAGATCCTGGAGGATCATAAGGACACCGAGGCGGCGAAAGATGCCCAGGAGGCGCTGGACGCCCAGAAGACCAAGAAGGCTGACGGAGAGGATGAGCAGGACACAGAAGACGGTTCCCAGGGAGAAACTCAGGAATAAGGATCAAAATAAGATACAAAAGAGAAGGATACGTGGAAAAGACCACGTGTCCTTTTTCTTTTGCTGTAAAATGCTGCCCAGGAGGCATAAAAACAGGAGAAAGGGGAGAAACTATGGAGTACCAGGTGCAGGAAAACTGCCTGACCATCTTTCTTCCGCATGAGCTGGACCACCACAATGCGGAAACTATCCGGAAAGAATCGGATCACCTGATCGACCGGAACCATATCCGGTATGTGATCTTTGATTTCGCCCGGACGAATTTCATGGACAGTTCCGGGATCGGGGTGATCATGGGGAGGTATAAAAGGATCTATATGCTGGGAGGGGAGGTGTGCGCTGTGCACACAAACGAAAGGATGAGGAAGATATTGACCATGTCGGGAATAACGAAAATCATGCAGATCTATGAGGAGGACAGATAAAATGGAAAATACCAATGAAATGGAACTGATCTTTGACAGCCGCTCGTCCAACGAATCCTTCGCCCGGGTGACGGTGGCGGCATTTATGACATCTCTGAATCCCACGGTGGAGGAGGTGTCCGATGTGAAGACCGCCGTCTCCGAGGCGGTGACCAACGCCATCATCCACGGGTATGAGAATGAGGTACATAACATCACCATCCGCTGCCGCACCCAGGAGAAGACTCTGTATCTGGAGGTGGAGGACCAGGGAAGGGGGATCGAAGATGTGGAGCAGGCCATGGAGCCTTTGTTTACCACCAAGCCGGAACTGGACCGGTCGGGGATGGGATTTTCCTTCATGGAGGCTTTCATGGACGATCTGGAGGTGATCTCCGCGCCGGGGAAAGGAACCTGTGTGAAAATGAAGAAGGTCATCGGAAAAGGACGGAAACTATGGACCACACAGTCGCTTTGATCAGCAGATCCCATCAGGGGGACGAAGGGGCAAGGGCACAGCTGGTCCGGGAAAATGAAGGATTGGTCTGGTGTGTGGTAAAGCGGTTTAAGAACCGGGGAGCAGAGGCGGAGGATCTGTTCCAGATCGGCAATATCGGCCTTCTGAAGGCCATTGACAAGTTTGACCTGACATTTGGGGTGAAATTCTCCACCTACGCGGTGCCCATGATCTCCGGGGAGATCAAACGGTTCCTCCGGGACGACGGTCTTCTGAAGGTGAGCCGCTCCCTAAAGGAGCTTGCCGGGCGGGCCGGAGCCTGCCGGGAGGAGCTTCGGGAGCGTCTGGGGCGGGAGCCTACCGTGACGGAGATCGCCGGGGAACTGGGGGTGGAGCAGGAAGAGCTTGCCATGGCCCTGGAGGCCGGGGGAGAGGTGGAATCCCTGCAAAAACCCATTTTCCAGAAGGACGGGCAGGAGATCCGCCTCATGGACAAGCTTCCCCAAGAGGAAAGCGGGGAGGAGAAAATGCTGGACCACATGCTTTTGGACCAGCTTCTGTCGGAGCTTGGAAGCCAGGAGAGACGGCTTATCTACCTGCGGTATTTCGCGGAGCAGACCCAGTCCCAGGTGGGGGAGGAGCTGGGGATCTCCCAGGTGCAGGTGTCCAGGCTGGAGAAGAAGATCCTGAGACAGATGAGAGAGAAGATCTGACAGGCGCGCCTGCGTATATTTTTCGCGAACAGGGTCATACTAAGGGAAAAGAAAAGGGGTGTGATGGTATGGATGAAGCGAGAAAGAAGCTGCGGGTGTGCCTGATCTGCGTAGTGGCTGCGGCTGTGATCCTGGGACTTGTCTACTGCCTGATGGATGTGGGGAGCGAGACGGCGGTCAGCGACGGGACGCTGGTGCAGACGGAGAAGGCAGAGAGAAGGTCATGACGAAAAGCCGGCAGGAGACTGTCTATCTTAAGGCGGAGCGGAACGTGGAGGTGCATGGACCGGAAGTAACCCTGGGGGACGTAGTTCAGATCCTCTGCGGCGACCCGGGGATGGCGGGACGGATCCGGCAGATCCCGCTCCTTAAGTTTACGCCGGGGAAGAGGAGGCAGGACCGGGTAGTGGTATCCGTCCTCCGGGTGGTGGAGTGTATCCGGGATTTGTATCCCCAGGCGGAGATCCAGAACCTGGGGGAGCCGGATTTTATCGTGACCTATGAGCCCGGGAAGGATACCGGCGGCTTCTTCCACGGGCTGAAAGTGGCGGTAGTGGCCCTCTGCAGTTTCACAGGGGCTGCATTTTCCGTGATGGCCTTCAATAACGACGTGGACGTGACGAAGTTGTTCGGGCAGATCTATCAGCTGGTGACCGGGGCGAGAAGCGACGGGTTCACCATTCTGGAACTGACTTATTGTATCGGGATGGTCATCGGGATCCTGGTATTCTTCGACCATTTCGGAAAGAAGCGGTTCTCCGCCGAGCCCACGCCGCTGGAGGTGGAGATGCGCCTTTACGAGAAGGATATCCAGACCACGCTGATCGATAACAGTTCCAGAAAGGGGAGTGAGCTGGATGTGGGAGATATTCCGCCAGGTCCTTCTGGTTCTTCTGGGTCTTAGCGCCGGGTTCGCGGCGGCGGCAGGACTCTTTTCCTTCATCATCGGCCTGGGGGTAGTGTCTGATTTTGCGGACCGGACCCACACCGGGGAGCACGTACTGCTCTATGAGACCAGCGTGGCGCTGGGTGGGATCCTGGGCAACGTGTTCCTGGTATATCAGGTGGCCATCCCCGGCGGCGGGTGGCTTCTGCCGGTCTTCGGGCTGGCCGCCGGGATCTTCACCGGCTGCTGGGCCATGGCCCTGGCCGAGATCCTGAATGTCTTCCCCATCTTCGCCCGCCGGGCAAGACTGACCCGGGGTATCGCCTGGGTGATCCTGGGGATCGCGCTGGGGAAAGGCCTGGGGGCGCTGGTGTTCTTCTGGCAGCGGTGGTAAGGTGGGGACGTGGTATTTTCGAAAATACCACGTCCCAGATTGAAAATACCCTGTCCCTTTTTGAAAAAACCCTTGAAAAATGGAGGTTATCGTGGACAAGCAGCAAAAACAGGATGCGTATAAAAATTATGTGAAGCAAAAGACGCCGATGCACAGCCTGCCGGTGAATATGGCCCGGGCGTTTGTGACCGGCGGCGTGATCTGCGTTATCGGCCAGGGGATCTTGAATTACTGCGCCCGCCTGGGGATGGATAAGGACAGCAGCGGCAGCTGGGCGTCGCTCCTTCTGATTCTTTTGAGTGTGGTGCTGACAGGATTTGGTCTGTATCCCAGGCTGGCCAAATGGGGCGGCGCCGGGGCGCTGGTTCCGATCACGGGATTCGCCAACTCTGTGGCGGCCCCGGCCATCGAGTACCAGAAGGAAGGCCAGGTGCTGGGGATCGGCTGCAAGATCTTTACCATCGCCGGACCGGT
Organism: Massilistercora timonensis; assembly: GCF_048354975.1. Lineage (NCBI taxonomy): Bacteria > Bacillati > Bacillota > Clostridia > Eubacteriales > Massilistercora > Massilistercora timonensis. Next base: position 43,274 of record NZ_DBGCJQ010000077.1, read on the forward strand.
GATCTTATACGGAATCTTTACCAGCTGGCTTCTGGGGCTGGGGTATTGGAGTTTCAAATGTCTTGGTATTCTATAGAACGGCTGCGGCTAAAGGAGATGGGAACAATGATGACGGGAAAACAGAGTATCGCATTTCCCCATGCGCCCTATGTGCTGGGAAGTGGATCTGTGGCGGGAAAGAAAGAAGGAGAAGGCCCGCTGGGAAAATATTTTGACGCAGTGTGCGAGGAGCCGCTTTTTGGCGAAGATACCTGGGAGGCGGCGGAAAGCGCCCTGCAGCGCCAGGCCTGCGTGCTGGCTCTGGGGAAGACTCACAGGAAACCGGAGGAGGTGCGGTTCCTGTTCGGCGGCGATCTCCTGCGGCAGGGCACGGCCACGTCCCTTGGAGTGGAGAATTTCCAGATCCCGCTGTTTGGTCTCTACGGGGCCTGTTCCACCTCCGGGGAAGCCCTGGCCCTGGCGGCGATGAGCGTTGCGGCGGGGTATGGGGAAAATGTGCTGGCCGTCACCTCCAGCCATTTCGCCAGCGCGGAGAAAGAGTTCCGGTTCCCGCTGAATTATGCCAGCCAAAGGCCGTTGTCCGCCCAGTGGACTGTCACCGGCGCCGGAGCCTTCCTTGTGGGAAAAGAGCCGGCCCATGTGAAGATCACCGGGATCACCGTGGGGAAGATTGTGGATTACGGGCTGAAGGATTCCCAGAATATGGGTGCCTGCATGGCGCCCGCGGCCTGCGACACCATCGCCCGGAATCTGGAAGATTTTGAGCGGGACCCCGAGGATTACAGTCGGATCATCACCGGGGATCTGGGATATGTGGGCCAGAGCATCCTTCTGGATCTGATGGACGAAAAAGGGCTGGATATCCGGGCCAAACATATGGACTGCGGGATCCTGATCTTCGACCAGCAGACCCAGGATACCCATGCCGGCGGCAGCGGCTGCGGCTGCGCCGCAGTCACCCTTGCCTCCTATATCCTGCCCAAAGTAGAAAAAGGAGAGTGGGAGCGGGTACTGTTTGTACCCACGGGGGCGCTGATGTCCACCGTCAGCTTCAACGAAGGGGCCAGCGTGCCCGGAATCGCCCACGGAATCGTACTTGAGCACTGTTAGAGATCAAAAAGGGACAGGGTATTTTCAATCTGGGACGTGGTATTTTCGAAAATACCACGTCCCCAATTAAAAAAGAGGTGTAAAAATGGACTATTTTAAGGCGTTTCTTATCGGCGGCCTGATCTGCGCCCTGGCGCAGATCCTGCTGGACCGGACCAAACTTATGCCGGGGCGGATCATGGTGCTGTTGGTGTGCAGCGGCGCGGTCCTGGGGGCCCTGGGCCTTTATCCTCCCTTCCAGGAGTTCGCCGGGGCGGGGGCCAGCGTGCCGCTGATCGGGTTTGGCAATCTTCTGTGGAACGGGGTAAGGGAGGCTGTGGATCAGGAGGGGTTCCTGGGGATCTTCCTTGGCGGGTTCAAAGCCAGCGCCGCCGGGATCTCTGCCGCCCTGGTCTTCGGCTACCTTGCCTCTCTGGTCTTTGAGCCTAAGATGAAGAAATAGAAGGGCAGCATAAAAGCATAAAAAATAAGATGCGCTGAAAACCTTCAGAAACGCATCTTATTTTTTTCACATTCTTTCCAGTATTCCTGCTTTTCTTCGTAAGAAGTGTTCAGCCACCGGATAGCTTCCTCCAGCCCTTCCGGGGTAAACGGGAACTCCCGCAAAGTCTTGTCTTCCTCCGGCGCGGCCTCAAAGCACCAGGGCTCCGGATAGATCCAGACGCTTACGGTATCGCTGTCCTTGGGGGCGTGCAGGCGGAAGCGCATGCCCTGGTGGGACCCGCTGTAGGGCTGCTTTTTCAGATATTTGACGGAAAGACCTGCGGTTTGGATCATAAAAGTCTCCTTCCCGGCACGGTGCCTGTTTTATTCTTCAATGATCTCGATCTCCAGATAATCGAAATCAATGGAATCTACGAAATTATCCTGATAAAACCGGGCCTTGTCGTGGCGCTTGAATTCCTCGATGGTAGAGTCCAGCCAGATGGGCTTGCTCAAATCGAACTGGTAACAGATCTCATCCAGGGCGTGGAAGATCTTGTGGGTCCGGGTGTCTTCTGTGTCGTCGCAGATCACGGTGTCCCGCACCAGACGGTTGTCTTTCCATTCTTTTCCCCATAAACGGAACATGGCAGTCACCTCCTGTCATCAGATAGTACCAATATAAATCTTTTTCCGGAAAATGTAAATGTCAATTTAGTATAGCCGAAGGTCACAAACGTAAATTGAAAAACCTGGTGCAATCGGATAAAATAAGACCATATACAAGCGACACCGAAAGGAGGACCACCATGAGAGAATCAGGCGTCCTTATGCCCGTCTCCGCCCTTCCCTCCCCCACCGGCGTGGGAGAGCTGGGCCGACAGGCACACCAATTCATAGAACTCCTTAGCAGGAACGGGGTGAAGATCTGGCAGATCCTGCCGCTGAACCCGGTTGGCTACGGCAACTCCCCCTACCAGCCCTATTCCTCCTGCGCGGGGGACGAGATCTATATAAGTCTGGAGTCTTTACAGGAGGAGGGGCTTCTGGAAAAGCTGCCGGAGCCATTTCTGGAAGGGGAGACCCGGGTGCGCTACGATCAGGTCCGGGCCTTCAAGGACCCCTTCCTGCGGGAAGCCTTCGCCAGGTTCCAGCCCACAGACGACTACCGGGAATTTATCGCCCAGTCCTGGGTGGAAGAATACGGCGTCTTCCGGGCCCTGAAACGGGCCAACGGCGGCGTCTGCTGGAATGAGTGGAAGGAGGCGGACAAAGCCTGGCCGGAGGAGCGAAGCCCCCTTCCCGCAGACGTGGAGGCAGAGGCGGCCTATCAGATGTTCCTTCAGTACCTGTTTTACCGCCAGTGGATGAAGGTGCGGGAGAAGGCCCGTGAAAATAGGATCCGCATTATGGGGGACGTTCCCTTCTACGTGGGGATCGATTCCGTGGACGTGTGGGCGGGGAAGAAAAACTTCCTTCTGGACCGGGACGGACGGGCCACCTTCATCGCGGGAGTGCCGCCGGATTATTTCAGCGCCACCGGCCAGCGCTGGGGCAACCCCATCTACGACTGGGATTACCTGAAGGAGACGGGCTACCGGTTCTGGGTAGACCGCATCGGCTATGACCAGAAGTTGTTTGACATGATCCGGATCGACCACTTCCGGGCCTTTGACACCTACTGGAAGATCCCGGCCTCCTGTCCTACAGCTATAGAGGGAAAATGGATCGAGGCGCCGGGGTACGAAGTGCTGGACACCCTTCTTGAGCGCCTGCCGGGGGTAAACCTGGTGGCGGAAGACCTGGGCGACCTGCGCCCGGAGGTGCTGACCCTGAAGGAGCACTACCATCTGAAAGGCATGAAGATTCTGATCTCTCCCTGAAAACAGATGGGAAATACGCTTATGATGAATTTCATGACAGGGAAAATCTGATCATTTACACCGGAACCCATGACAACGACACCCTGATGGAGTGGTATGAGAAGCTGACCATTCCCGCCCGCCGCAAGCTGCGCCGTTTCCTGAAGCGGCAGGGCTGCGGTCAGGGAAGCGTAAAGGACCGGCTTCTTGCCTACACCTGGAAGAGCCGGGCAGAGTATGCCATCGTGCCCATGGCGGATATCCTGGGCCTGGGCCGGGAGGGGCACATCAACACCCCCGGCACGGTGGGATCTCCCAACTGGGAGTGGCGCATGCCGGATATGGATGGGATCGCCGCCGGCCTTGCCAGATACAGAGGGAAAATGAGCAATCGGTAGCAAAGGAGAGGACTTTATCATGGAAAATAAAACAGGAACACAGAGAAAATGGTGGCAGAACGCGGTGGTTTATCAGATCTACCCACGAAGCTTCCAGGACAGTAACGGGGACGGGATCGGCGACATCCCGGGAATCATCCGGAGGCTGGATTACCTGGCGGATCTGGGGATCGACGCCGTGTGGCTTTCCCCGGTCTACCGGTCGCCCCAGGACGACAACGGGTACGATATCTCCGATTATCAGGACATTGACCCTATGTTCGGGACCCTGGAAGATATGGAAGAGTTGATCCGGGAGGCGAAGAAGCGCAACATCCGGATCGTCATGGACCTGGTGCTGAACCATTCCTCCGACGAGCACCGCTGGTTTCAGGAAGCGAAGAAAAGTAAAGACAACCCCTATCACGACTATTATGTCTGGCGGGACGGGAAGGAAGGAGTCCTGCCCAACGAGATGAAATCCGTCTTCGGCGGCCCGGCCTGGGAGTGGGTGCCGGAGGTGGGGCAGTACTATTTCCACCAGTTCTCGGTGAAGCAGCCGGACCTTAACTGGGAAAATGAGAAGGTCCGCCGGGAAATCTACGATATGATCCTGTGGTGGATGGACAAAGGCGTGGGCGGCTTCCGGCTGGACGTGATCGACCAGATCGCCAAAGAGCCGGATCTTGGGATCACCAACAACGGCCCCCGGCTTCATGAATTCATCCGGGAACTGAGCCGGGAGACCTTCCAGAAGGGGGACCTGATCACCGTGGGAGAGGCCTGGGGCGCGGATCCGGAGCGGGCCAAACTCTACAGCAATCCCGACGGAAGCGAATTCTCCATGGTGTTCCAGTTTGAGCACATTTGCCTGGATCAGCAGGAAGGGAAGGAGAAATGGGACCTGGCGCCCCTGTCTCTTGTTAAGCTGAAGGAAAACCTGACCAAATGGCAGAGGGAGCTTATGGACTGCGGCTGGAACAGCCTGTTCTGGGACAACCACGACCTTCCCCGGATCGTGTCCCGGTGGGGAAATGACGGGAAATACCGGGTGGAATCCGCGAAAATGCTGGCTACTGTGCTCCACGGGATGAAGGGGACGCCCTACATCTACCAGGGGGAAGAGCTGGGGATGACCAATGTGCGCTTCCCGGACATCAGCCATTACCGGGATATCGAGACCCTGAACATGTACCGGGAGCGGAAGGCGGCAGGATATCCGGAGGCAGAGATCATGGCCTCCCTCTACGCCAAGAGCCGGGATAACGCCCGTACCCCCATGCAGTGGGACGACGGGACGAACGCAGGATTCACGGAAGGAACGCCCTGGATCGAAGTGAATCCCAACTATCCGGAGATCAATGCCCGGGCGGAGATGGAAGAGGGAGATTCTATTTACCATTATTACCAGAAGCTGATCCGGCTGCGCAAAGACCTTAAGATCTTCGTGGACGGGGATTTCCGCCTTCTGCTGGAAGAAGATCCGGATATCTTCGCCTATGAGCGGCAGGCGGCGGGAGAGAAGCTTCGGGTGATCGCCAACTTTACGGATAAAACAGTTCCCTGCAGCCTTCTTACTGACTGCAGGGAAGAGGAAGTTCTTATTCACAATTACAAATCGCTGCCCAAAGACGGCTGCCTGCGGCCCTACGAGGCAGTGATGGTTTATACGGCCTAAGACGAGGTTTCCTCCAGCCGGATCCTGGCATAATCTTTCATTACCTGAGGAATAGGGATCCGCTGGGGACAGCGTTTCGCGCAGGCGCCGCACTGCAGGCAGGCCTCGGGGCCTTTGGCCTGGGCCAGGCTGGAAAGCTTCCACAGTTCCCCGCCGACAGTGTGTTCGTTGTAAGCCTGGATTAAAAGG
>NZ_DBGCJQ010000078.1:0-15506 GCF_048354975.1 Massilistercora timonensis
CGGGATCTGCTTTAATTTCGGCTATCTTCCAGGCGGGGATCACCGCGTAATGTCCATTCCGACGCTGGCTGTATTCAAGGACGGAGAGATGGTGAAACGGGAAGTAGGCGCCAAGTCTAAGGCAGAGATCCTGGAGATGCTGGGGTAGGATAAGAAACGGAAAAAAGAAGAAAAGAGCGGGAAAGCGAGGAATGAAATGCTTTCCTGCTCTTTTTTTGCAGAGAGAGCAGGGGTTGAGTCCATATATATATATTTTATATATAACTATATTTATTAAATATTTCACAATATATTATAATTGTCTTATAATTTATCTAAAATAATTTAATTGTGTGCGAATTATGCGCTATTTCTATGTATTATATATATTTTAACATATATCAAAAAGAAGAGGAGGTATGTAGCATGAGTGAGAGCAAACTGATCAAGTGCGGAAAGATGTTTGATGGGATCAACGATACCCTGCAGCCGGATATGGAGATCCTGGTGGAGGGAAATCGGATTTCCGCGGTGGGAAAGGCGCTTGCGTGTCCGGAAGGAACGGAAATGATCGATCTTACAGACTGCACCGTGACGCCGGGAATGATCGATGCCCATGTACACAGCCAGTATATTGACTGGCCGACCAGGAATCATGATATTGTGTACCGGGGAGCGGCCTGGAAGAGTATGTGCCATCTCTATAATGCCAGGGAGTCTCTGTACCGGGGCTTTACCACGATCCGTTCGATCGGAAATTCTACCTATGAGGCGCGGGGAAGCCTTGCGGCGCGGGAGATGATCGATCTTGGGCTTTTCCCAGGAGCCAGAATGGTCGTAACGCCTCACTACATGGCAGACGTAGGGAGCCATGGAGATCATTCTCAGTATCTGCGGACCAACCCGGATCTTGCGGAAGCATTTGCCAAAATGACGCCGACCATCGGGACTGGCGTGGATTTCTTCCGCCATGCAGTACGCAATGAGATTAAAATGGGGGCGGATTTTATCAAGATCATGATCAACGGCGGCTTCAGTACCCCTAACGATACCCCGGATGATCAGCAGCTGAGCGATGAAGAGATCAAGGTCATCATTGATACGGCCCATGCGCTGGGACGGACGGTAACGGCTCACATTTATAATTCTGAGCAGATGAAGAAAGTGGCCTTGATGGGGATCGACGGGATGGAGCATGGTTCTCTGATCACGGAGGATACCGCAAGGGTGATGGAAGAGCGGGATATCTATCTGGTGCCCACCTTCTGTCCTTATGATGACATCATCAATCTGAACGAAGAATCTCTGAAAAAGAAGACGCCTCAGTTCCAGCAGAAGCTGCGTCAGTATTCGGAACGGCTGAAGGCCGGGCGCAAGACGATCATCAACAGCAAGATCCGTCTGGGGTATGGGACAGATTTTGTGGCGGTACATAACGCGTATGAGAATGGATATGAGTACGAATCCTGGCTGAATTCAGGGATCGATCCCTTCCGCGCGCTGAAAGCGGCCACCAGTATCAATGCCGGAATCCTTGGCCTGGAGGATCTGATCGGAACCATCGAACCGGGGAAAGCGGCGGACATCTCCGCCTGGAAGCGGGATCTTCTGACCGATCCGAAGGCGCTGCTGGACTGCGCGTTCGTTATGAAGGACGGAACGGTTTATCCAACAGTAAAGGTAGAATAAGGGAGAAAATCGTGGCGTTAGTTTTGATTTAAGAAAGGAATTTGGCATATGGCGAATGAAGAAAAAAAGTACACAGAACAGGTGTCGGTACGCTGGTACGGCTATATTGTTCTGATCCTTACGATATTGTTTTTCTCAGGAATCTTTTCTTCCGCTGAAGGGCCCATCAAGGCGCTGGACTTTACGAATATTTCCGGTTCCTTTGGCTCCCTGGGAGAGATTACGGAAGACGCGGGAACGTTGGCCTCAGACTTCAGGGGAACCGGCGGAAGCGGCGCGCGGGACGCCTGGCTGTTCGCGCTGACGTTGGTTCCGGCGGTGATGCTGGCCCTTGGCGTGGTGAAGGTGGTGGAGCACCTGGATGGCCTGCGGGCGGCGCAGAAGCTGCTGACCCCATTACTCATGCCCCTTCTGGGGATCCCCGGAATCTGTGGGCTGACGTTGATCGCCAGTCTCCAGTCGACCGACGCGGGAGCATCCATGACGGCGGAATTATTCCAGGATGGGATGATCGATGAGAAGCAGAAGACGATTTTTGCCAGCTTCCAGTTTTCGGCAGGCGCGACACTGACCAATTACCTGTCCTCCTGCGCGGCGCTGTTCCCATTCCTGTCCGTGCCGATCATTATCCCCCTGGTGGTGGTATTTGTATTTAAGTTCTTCGGCGCGAATTTGACGCGGATCTATCTGTATAAATTCTGTAAGGAGGAGATCTGATGGAAGAAAAAGCAAAAGTAAAAGAGCATAAAACGATAGTGGATTCCTTCGTGGAAGGCGCGAGAAACGGATATAAGATCTCCATAAATTCTATGGTTCCAAACGTGCTGTTCGCGTTTGTATTGATCCAGATCCTGAACCTGACAGGGCTTTCAGATATTCTCGGCAAGGTCTGTCAGCCGGTGATGGGACTGTTTGGACTTCCCGGAATCGCGGCAACGGTGCTGATCGCGGGATTCCTTTCGGTGGGCGGCGGCGTAGGCGCGGCGGCAAGCCTGTACGCGGCCGGCTCCCTGGGAAACGACCATATTACGATCCTGATCCCCGGAATCCTGATGATGGGAGCATCTCTTCAGTATATGGGCCGGTGTCTCGGGACGGCAACGGTAAAGAATAAATATTACGTGTTCCTGATCGGAGTAAATATTGTCAATTCTTTACTGTCCATGATCGTGATGAGGGTTATTGTATCGTTTTTCTAATATATAAAATTGCTCCGGTGAGAAGGCAGGTGAAGGATCGCCTGCCTTCTCCATTGCCAGAGAACCGCTGAGTTGCCACCCCAATGCGGGTGTGATATGATAAATTTATCTAGGATCCGGAGGGCAAAATCACCGGAGAAAGTCATAGGATAAAGGGAGTGTAAGCATGAAAACAGAGCAGATATTGCTGGCGCTGGAAATCAGCAGATGCGGGTCTGTTTCAAAGGCGGCGTCAAATCTTTTTATTGCGCAGCCCAATGCCAGTAATTCTCTTGCGCTTCTGGAGCAGGAACTGGGATATCAGATCTTTGAGCGGACTTATAATGGAATGAAGGTTACACAGCAGGGGGAGGCGTTTCTGCAGTATGCATACGCCATTGAGCGGAATATGCAGAAAATGTACCGGGTCAGGGAGCAGGAGACGCGGGTCCGGCTTTCCGTAGTGGCCTATGCCTATCCCTTTGCGGAGCGGGCGTTTACCAAATTTTGTGTTAATTATATTGATACGGCTCATTCTTTGAAATGCCGGCTTCGCCGGATCGGTATGGTGAGTCAAGGCATGGAGTATCTGAAACGGGACGAGGCGGATGTTGCGATCGTGACCTGCCGTCAGGAGCTGTATGGTCAGTTTGAGAAAGAATTTCAGAAGGAAGGATTATATTCGGAAGTGCTCGCCCACACCACGTTATATGTGGTCATGCCGGAAAATCATCCTCTGGCCGGGAGGGAAACGGTGGATCTTGAAGAGTATGCCAAGTATCCTTGTATCTCTAATGAAGGGCTGGATAAGAATTACGCGCCGCCGGAAGTAGAGAAGCTTCTCCGGGAAGTGGATCTTCATATTGTTATGGAGCCGGGGGAGGCCAGATATGAGCTGCTGGAAAATACCAACAGTTTTGTAATCTGTACGCCTTATCAGGAAGAAGAACTGCGCAGGCATAAACTGATCGAGAGGAAGATCCCAAACGCCAATCGGAATCTGGTACTGCTGATGAAGGAGGAAAATCAGCATGATCAGCAGATCCTGCGGTACGTAAGCCTGCTCCGGGAAGAGATAAGCGTGTGGGAGAAAGAAATTCTGTAGCGGAAAGGACAGGGACGTCAGGTGAAATCACTTCAGATCACAGACTGGTGCCATGAGATTTTTGAAAGGTTTGTCCCGGCGGGCGGGGTCTATATCGACGCCACTATGGGACAGGGGCAGGACACCCTGTTCCTCTGCCGTCTGGCAGGGGAAGAGGGGCAGGTCTGGGCTTTCGATATCCAGGGAAAAGCGCTGGAGCTGACCCGGGAGCTTCTGGAACGGGAAGGCATGGATAAGCGGGCCCGGCTGATCCTTTGCGGCCATGAGCATATGGATCGCTACCTTGAGCCGGAGAGGGTGGACGGGATCTGCTTTAATTTCGGCTATCTTCCAGGCGGGGATCACCGCATCGCCACCAGGCCGGAGACCAGCGTGGCGGCGGTGGAGCAGGGACTGAAGCTTCTGAAGCCGGGCGGGATGATGAGTCTTTGCATTTACAGCGGAGGGGATACAGGCTTTGAAGAGCGGGATGCGCTGCTTGCTTTTTTAAGAGAACTGCCTTCCCGCCAGTACACCGTGATCCAGACCCCTTACTATAACCGGAGCGGCCATCCGCCCCTGCCGGTGTTTGTGTTCCGGCAGAAGTAGACGAAGGAATAGAAGACAGGAGGCATTTGGCATATGAAACAGATCGGATTTCTCATCAACCCGGTAGCGGGCATCGGCGGCCAGGCAGGCATGAAAGGAAGCGATGACCGGGCGGGCCGGGAGGACGCTCTGCGCCGGGGGTATCAAAAGACGGCGGCCAGACGGGCCGGGCAGTGCCTGGAGAGTTTTGCAAAGGCGATAAAGCAGGCGGGGCAGAATGCGGACGTTACATTTCTGGCGCCGGAAGGGGAGATGGGCGGCGGGCTTCTGAAGGAATCGCTTTTCCCTTTTCAGACTGTAGGGGAGACGTGTCCTGGGGAGGCCACTACCAGGGAAGATACCATCCGGTTTGCGAAAACTATGAAAGAAGAAGGAGCCGATCTTCTGGTCTTCTGCGGCGGCGACGGGACGGCCAGAGATCTCTGTCAGGCGCTGGGGAGTGAATTTCCCGTTCTTGGAGTCCCTGCCGGAGTGAAGATGTATTCCGCCTGCTTCGCGGTCAATCCCTGGAAGGCGGGGGAACTGCTGGGAGAGTTTGTCCGTGGAAAGCAGATGGCATTCGCCCTGCGGGAAGTCATGGATATCGACGAATCCCGGCTGTCCAGCCGGGAAGTAAGCCCTGCGTTGTACGGTTTTCTGAAGGTCCTGGACGATGGGGCCCATCTGCAGCGGGCCAAGGAGATGAGCCTGGGAGACGGGGAGGAAGCAGAGACGCTGGCAGAGGATATCCTGTCAGAGATGAGGGAGGACACCCTCTATATCATCGGACCGGGCGGCACCACCTACCGGATCAAGGAGAAGCTGCATAGCAAAGGTACGGTCCGGGGCGTGGATCTGGTCAAAGGCGGACAGATCCTGTACAGGGACGCGGATGAGCAGACCATCTGGAGGCTGCTTGGGCAGGCAGAGGAAGCAGAGATCATCGTCACCTGTATCGGGGGAAATGGATTTCTCTTCGGGCGGGGGAACCAGCAGATCAGTCCCAGGATCATAAGAGCTGTGAGAAAAGAACACATCCGGATCGCAGTGACCCGGCAGAAGCTGGCCCATCTGGGAGGAAAGCCCATGCTGGTGGACACCGGCGACCGGGAGACGGACGAGTACCTGAAGGGATATTACAAGATCCGGTTCAATGGCCGGGAGTCGGCCCTGTACCGGGTAGATCGGAATTGATAAATACTTGACGGACATTTTGGCCAGGGAGTAGAATAGAGACAGATAATTGTGGAAAATGTTTGACCACATGTAAGACACGGAAGGAAAGGAGCTGAAGAAACGTGGGAAAAGATTTTATCCATCCCTATATGCCAAACAGCGTTCCCGGGATCAAAGAGGAAATGCTGCAGGAACTGGGAATTAAGAGCGTGGAGGAGATCTATGAGAGTGTGATCCCGGAGGAGCTGCGCTACAAGGAACGGCTGGATCTCCCGGAACCAATCTTAAGCGAGCATGAACTGAAGAAACATGTGAAAGGGATCCTGGACAAGAATGTATCCACAGAGGAGTACACAAGTTTCCTTGGCGCCGGCTGCTACAAGCACCAGGTGCCGGCGCTGTGCGATGAGATCAACTCCAGAGGAGAATTTCTCACCGGATACTGCGGGGATACTTACTCCGATCACGGGAAAATGCAGGCCATCTTTGAGTACGCCAGTATGATGGGAGAGCTTCTGGACGCGGATGTGGTAAGTTATACCAACTATGACGGCGGCCAGGCAGTGTCTTCTTCCCTGCGTATCGCCCTGCGGGTGATGGAAGGGCGGGGGACGCCAAAGACCATGCTGCTGGTGCCCTCTACCATGAATCCGGAGATCTACTCTCAGGCGGACGCCTACTGCCGGAATCTGGCCCAGGTCCAGAAGGTGGCTTATGAGCCGGAGACCGGGCTTATGGATCTTGCGGATCTGGAAGAGAAGCTTCGGACCGGTCAGGTGGCGGCGGTGTTCTATGAGAACCCTTCCTATCTGGGCTTTTTTGAGACCAGGGGACAGGAGATCGCGGATCTGGCCCACCGGTACGGAGCCCTTTGTATCGCCCAGCCGGAAGTGGCGGCTCTTGGGATCATGGAGAGCCCCATGAACCAGGGGGCGGACATTGTGTGCGGCGACATCCAGCCTCTGGGCATGCACATCCAGTTTGGCGGCGGTCAGGCAGGATTCATCGCCTGCCAGCAGGATGTGGAACTGATCCGGCAGTTCCCCACCTATATGTACGGCATCGCCGAGACCGGGGAGGAAGGAAAATACGGCTGGGGCCGGGCTATGAACTACCGGTGTTCCCATGGAAGCCGGGAGAATGCCAATGAGTATTTTGGAACAGAGACGGGCCTGTGGGGGATCACAGCCGGCGTCTACCTGGCCAGCATGGGTCCTCAGGGCATGTATGAACTGGGGGAGACCATCATCCAGAATGTGAATTATGCTATTGGAAAATTGTCGGAAATACCCGGGATCCGCGCCAATGTATTTAAGAACAGCAATTTCCAGGAGTTTGTAGTAGATTTTACCAAAACCGGGAAAACGGTGCAGGAGATCAATAAGGCCCTTCTTGGAGAGAAGATCTTCGGCGGCAAAGACTTAAGCAAAGATTTCCCCTGGCTTGGGCAGAGCGCGTTGTACTGTGTGTCTGAGCTTACCACCGCGGACGACATCGAACATCTGGCAGAAGTATTACAAAGGATCGTAAGGGGGTGCTAAGTATGGGATATCAGGAGAGAAAACGAGATTTTCATGAGGCAAGATGGGACGAGCCCATCATTATGGAACTTGGAAGCCCCGGAGAGCGGGGCGTGCTGGTGCCAAAGGCAGACCCCCGGGTGGCAAAGGCCACCGGAACTGTGGAGGACTTACTGCCGGCGGGTTTAAAGAGGAAGAAAGCGCCCAAACTTCCGGAGATGTCCCAGATGCAGGTGCTGCGCCACTATATGAGGCTGTCTCAGGAGACCATCGGGACAGATATCAATATCGACATCGGTCTTGGCACCTGTACCATGAAGTACAGCCCTAAGGTAAATGAGCAGCTGGTGCGCTCTGAGAAGCTGCAGGAGCTCCATCCCTGCCAGGACGAGAGTACCGTCCAGGGGATCCTGGAGATCATGTACCGGGAAGCAGAATATCTGAAAGCCATCTCCGGTATGGCCAAAGTCAGCCTCCAGCCTTCCGGCGGAACCCAGGCCATCTTCGCCAATGTGGAGACCATCCGGGCTTACCATGAGGCCCGGGGAGAGGGGCAGCAGAGAAATGAGATCATCACCACCATCCTGTCCCATCCCGGGAATCCGGGGGCGGCGGCCACATTGGGATACAAGGTGATCACCCTGTATCCGGATGAAAACGGGATTCCGGATATCGAGGCCCTGAAGGCAGCAGTCTCTGAGCATACGGCGGCCCTGATGATCACCAACCCGGAGGACACCGGCATTTACAATGAGAAGATCAGAGAATTTGTGGACATTGTCCATGAGGCAGGCGGCCTATGCGTTTATGACCAGGCCAACTTAAACGGCCTGTTTGGCCTGACCCGGGCAAGGGACGCGGGATTCGACATGTGCCATTACAACCTGCACAAATCCTTCTCCTCCCCCCACGGCTGTCAGGGACCGGGGGCAGGCGCCCAGTGCGTGTCGGAGGAACTGGCCAAATATGTGGCCGCGCCCACGGTAGAGTTTGACGGGGAGAAGTATTACCTGGATTACCAGCGGCCGGACAGCATCGGGAAGCTGCGGAAATTCTACGGGGTTCCCGCGGTACTGGTGCGGGCCTACGCCTACATTCGCAGCCTGGGACCGGACGGGATCAAGCAGATCGCGGAACTGTCCATCCTGAACAATAACTATATGCTGAAGAAGCTGCTGGAGATCGACGGATTGTCCATGCCCATGGCGGAGGGCAAGTACCGTCTGGAGCAGGCAAGGCTCAGCTGGAAGAAGCTGACCGACGAGACAGGGGTCACCACCGACGATATCTGTCGGCGGATCGTGGATTACGGCTTCCAGGATTATTTTGCCAGCCATCATCCCAGGATCATCCCGGAGCCCTTTACACCGGAGCCGGTGGAGACTTACTCCAAGGATGATATCGATGAGTTTGTGGCGGCCTTTAAAGTGATCGCCGAAGAGGCCAGGACCAACCCGGAGATCGTGAAGACGGCGCCCCACAATGCGGCGCTGGCCACCCAGATCCAGGAAGAGTACCTGACGGAGTGGGAGAAATTCGCCACCACCTGGCGAGGGTATCTGAAATACGTGAAGAAATAGAGAAAGACTTAAAAGACAAGGGCTGGAACATTCCCGGGAGGGAGTGTTCCAGCCCTTAATTGTTACCCGGCAGTTTCCAGACTGATGATCCGGGTGGCGACAGTCTCCCGGAAGGCGGCGTCATGCTCCACCAGAAGCATGGTGGGGGCAAATTCCTGGATCAGTTCTTCGATCTGCATGCGGGAATACACGTCGATGAAGTTAAGAGGCTCATCCCATATGTACAGATGGGCCTTTTCGCAGAGACTTCTTGCGATCAGTACCTTCTTCTTCTGCCCGCCGGAGAAGTTTTCTATATTTTTTTCAAACTGTACCCGCTCAAAATCCAGTTTTCGAAGGATGGCTTTAAACAGGCTTTCATCCAGATGAAATTTCCCGGCGAAGTCCGACAATGTGCCGGCCAGGTGGGAAGTGTCCTGGGGTACATAGGAGAGGATCAGGCCGGCTGCCGTGGTCACGGTCCCGGTGTGTTGGATGGGAGCGCCGGTCAGCAGTTTCAGAAGGCTGCTCTTGCCGCTGCCGTTTCTCCCGTCCAGGAAGATCCGCTCTCCCTGCCGGATGTGGAAGGTTACAGGCGGACAGACGGCCTGTCCGTCATAGAGGACGGACACCTGGGTAAAAGAGGCAAGGGTGTCCGCATGGTGTTCCAGTGGATTGATCTTCAGGGCTTCCGCAGTCTCTGTGTCTTTCAGCAAGCTGGCTTTCTGAAGGAGGGCCTTTTGCTGCCGCTCTTCTATGGCTTTGGAACGCTTCATCATCTTTGCCGCTTTGTGCCCCACATAGCCCTTGTCAGCCGCGCCGATCTTGGAGGCTTCCACCCGGTCGGACCAGACGGCGGAGCGCCTGGCGGACTGCTGCAGGCGGCGGATGTCCTTTTTCAGCCGCTGGTTCTGCGCCAGTTCAAATTCCTGTTGGCGGCTGAAATTCTCCATCCAGGAGGAAAAATTCCCGCTCTGGACGTCGATGGTAGACCGGTTGAGAGACAGGATGTGGTCCACACATCCGTCCAGGAACCGGCGGTCGTGGGACACCAGGATAAATCCTTTCTTTTTCTTCAGATACCGGGAGACCTTCTCCCTTGCGGCGGCGTCCAGGTGGTTGGTGGGCTCGTCGATCAGGAGAAAATGCCCCTGGTTCAGGAAAAGGGCCGCCAGGAGTGTCTTGGTCTGTTCCCCGTTGGAAAGAGTCTCAAAGGGTCGCCACAGTACCTCTGTATTCACGTCCAAAAGGGATAATTCCCGCATCAGCTCCCATTCTTCTGCCACAGGGCAAACCTGTTGCAGCACGTCTTCTGTCAGGAGAGACTTGTCAGGGACAGGATAGGGGAAATAGTCAAACTCTACGGAGCTTATAATCTTGCCGCTATACTCATATTTTCCAAGGAGGAGGTTCAAAAAGGTGGTCTTTCCCCTGCCGTTTCTTCCAATAAAACCAAGCTTCCAGTCAGTATCGATCTGAAAGCTGACATGGTCAAAAACAGGGTCATAGCTGGAAGGGTAAGAAAAGCAAAGATCTTCTACCCGGATCATAGACATAAGAACGCACCTCCTTTTGTTGCTGTGGAAAGAACTTTACCACAGTTTCTTTCCGAAAACAAGGGCAAAAGGATTTGCCATTTTGTAAGAGATGAATTAAACTGAGACTAATGGATTTTATTGACCAGAACAGGAAATGACAGGAGGATGGGATCATGAGAAGAAAAGATCGTGAAGTGACAGATAAAAAGGAGATCCAGAGGATCCTGGAGACATGCAAGGTGTGCAGGATCGGCCTGCCGGAAGAGGACGGCGTCTATATTGTGCCCATGAATCACGGGTATTGCTTTGAGGAAGGGAAGCTGGTGCTGTATTTCCATGGCTCCAGGGAAGGAAAGAAGATGGAGATGGTGCGCACAAACCCTGCGGTGGGGATTGAGATGGACTGTGACCACGAACTGGTGGAGGGGCGGCTTGCCTGCCAGCACAGCTACCACTTTTCCAGTATTGTAGGGAAAGGGAAGGCCAGAGAGATCACAGAGCCGGAAGAGAAGCTTTTGGCCCTGGGGCTTATTATGAAGCATCAGACAGGGAAAGACTTTGACGAGTTCCAGACCAATCCCAGACTGGAGAAGGCAGTGGCAGTGATCCGGGTGGATGTGGAGGAATATACCTGTAAGAAGTACGTATAGTTTCTAAATAGTATTTCGCCTTGACATCATGCTGTTTCATAGAATATAATAATTTCACCAAATCGGTGAAAGCGGTGAAAATAATGAAACACAATTATACAAAAAAACAATATGAACAGTTGGCAAGAGAACAGTTTTGCAGGTCTTTAAATGAGATACCATTTGTCTCAGATGTTGAGATTATTTCAACAGGAACGCAGAAGGGGTTTGGAGATTTCCGGGCGATTGTTCATTTTACAGATGAAGAACCGCCGGTCAATTTCTGGATAGAAGTTAAGTCCAATGGGGAGAAGCGGTATGTCAATGAATTCATGATTATGGCTGCTCAACATGGTGACAGTAAGGACTGTTATGTTTTTATGGCTCCTTATATTTCAGAGGAATCGGCAGTTGCTATTGAGAGTCAGGGATATAGTTATATGGATTTATCCGGAAATTGTTATATTTTGACCAGAAGAATTATTCTTTATGTAAGGGGCCTTGCCAATAAATATATTGAAAAGAGGGAAAAGAGAAATTATTTTTCGAAAACATCCAGCGCAGCTTCTGCAATTATGAGAACCATGTTAGAAGAACCGGGGCGGGAGTGGCTGGTGAAAAGTCTTGCAGAACAGACAGGAAAAGCTATTGGGATGGTATCCAATGTGAAGCGGTTTCTGCAGGACAGAGCCTGGATAGAGGAAGGAGAACAGGGGTATCATCTTTGCGGTATTCGGGAAATGCTTTATGCCTGGGCAAGAGATTATCACGAAAAAGAAGCCAGAGTTTATGAATATTATTCACTGGATCCTCTGCCGCAGTTAGAGCGGAGAATTTCTGAATGGAGTGAAAATCATGATGAAAGTGCACTTTTAGGTGGATTTTCAGCAGCTGCGCGGTATGCGCCAACGGTAAGATACAAGAAGGCAGAAGTTTATGTGGAACAAGCTTTTCTAAATGAATTTGTCAAAGACTTGCAATTAGAGCCGGTTCAATCAGGTGGGAACATTGTGATAACGGTTCCTCATGACGAGACGCCGTGTATGTTTGGAAGAAAGATTCATGATGATTTAGTTACATCGCCGGTTCAGACGGTGATAGATCTGCTTGGAAAGCCAGGGAGAGGAGAAGAGGCGGCAGAAACAATTATCACAAAAGAGTACGAAAGGTGATGAAGATGGCAGTGCAAGACAAAGAACTGCAAGCAGCTGTTGATTATTCGGCAGGACAAAAAGAAGCAGCATACAGGGTGCTGGGAGAGATTGTCAATTTGCTGGGAGAATATTCAGAGCATATTCGAATTATCGGCGGCTGGGTCCCGGCATTGTTGTACCCGGACAGCGACCATATTTGGTCTATTGATGTAGATGTACTCTTGGATCAGCAGCAAATAAGAAAAGCAGAAAGTTAACAGAAACCGGGAATTGATTCAGACCATGTGTCGGAAGCTTGATGAAAAATTCGCTTCGGCTGCGCATGCCGGTCCTGTGGATGTATCAGCTTTTCTGGGGATAACGGATGAAGAAGAACAGGCGTATGTTCGGCAGGATGCGTATCAAAAAGCGCATTATCTGGTAAACAGATTAAAAGAGGATAAATAAAGGAGGAGTTTTATGAAATCCTATCGCAAAGAATTACATTTCCATCTCCCCACCAGGCGGGGCCTGGTGAATATCACCCGGGAGGTGCAAAAGGCGGTGATGGAAAGCGGAGTTAAAGAAGGGCTGGTGCTGGTCAATGCCATGAACATTACCGCCAGCGTGTTCATCAATGACGATGAGAGCGGGCTCCATCAGGATTATGAGAAGTGGCTGGAGGGACTGGCGCCGGAGAAGCCCTACAGCCAGTACCGCCACAATGGCTATGAGGACAATGCGGACGCTCATTTGAAGCGGACGATCATGGGCCGGGAGACGGTGGTGGCCATCACGGAAGGCCGGCTGGACTTTGGAACCTGGGAGCAGATCTTCTACTATGAGTTTGACGGGAAGCGGGATAAGCGTGTGCTGATCAAGGTGATCGGGGAGTAGTTTGTATGGCGGATGCACCCCAGTTCCGCCCGCGCCCCGTGTCATTCGCAAAATCCGCTCCTGACGGAGCTTACTCCCGGCCTGGCGGCCGAGATTTTGCTCATTTGTGGGCGCTCCACTCATACAAAACCATGTTCGAAACTTCATGCGAGCATGAGTTTCAAACATAGTTTGTATGGCGGAACTGGTTTTTTGTGAATTAATGCTTTAAATCGGCAAAGTATTGTGTTATACTTATCTGGAAACCGGGCGCAGAGGGGATTTTGCGCCTGCTTTTCGTAGAATATCGGTTGCCATGAAGGAGGAAGCACGATGATATGGGCAAAGGAAGAGACTCTTCCAAGAGCTGAGATCGAGAAGATTCAGCTGGAGAAATTGAAGCAGACGGTACACTACATCTATGAGAGAGTAGAGCCGTACCGCAGGAAAATGGAAGACGCAGGAGTGAAGCCGGAGGACATCCAGAGTCTGGATGATCTGAAGAAGCTTCCATTTACATATAAGGCGGATTTCCGGGATAATTATCCTATGGGGCTTTTCGCTGTGGACAAGAAGGATCTGGTCCGGTTCCACGCAAGTTCCGGGACCACCGGGAAACCCACCGTAGTAGGATACACCAGGAAGGATCTGGATGTGTGGCTTGGAAATGTGGCCCGCATCGCCTGTATGGGAGGCGCTACGCCGGATGACGTGGCCCAGATCTCCTTTGGCTACGGCACATTTACAGGAGCCCTGGGGCTCCACGGAGGACTGGAACTTCTGGGGGCGTCTGTGATCCCCATGTCTTCCGGCAATACCAAGAAGCAGATCATGTTCATGCAGGATATGGGGACTACCCTTCTGGTGGCGACTCCGTCCTATGCTCTTCATCTGGGCGAGGAGATCCGGGCCAGGGGACTTGATCCGGCTAAAGACCTGAAGGTGCGTATCGGCCTGTTTGGCGGAGAGGGTATGACCGAGCCTATGCGGGATGAGATGCACAAGGTCTGGGGCGATCAGTTCTTCTGCACCCAGAATTACGGGATGAGCGAGCTGTGCGGACCGGGCGTGGCCGGAGAGTGCGAGGCCCTGCAGGGAATGCACATCAATGAAGACTGGTTTATTCCGGAAGTGATCGATCCCAAGACGGGAGAGGTTCTGGCGCCGGGCGAGCGGGGCGAACTGGTGGTAACCTGTCTGGGGAAAGAAGCGCTGCCGCTGGTGCGCTACCGTACCGGAGACATGACCCGGCTGTTCTATGAGCCCTGCAGCTGCGGGCGGACCACGGTCAGGATGGAGAACCTGTCCGGCCGGGCAGATGATATGCTGGTGATCCGGGGCGTGAATGTATTCCCCACTCAGATCGAGGAAGTACTGCTTCAGATCCCGGAGATCGGTCCTCACTATGAGATTCTGGTTGAGCGCAAGAACCGCCTGGATGTGATGACCATCACGGTAGAACTGGTGGACGACCGGCTTTTGGACAGCTATTCCAAGCTCAGCGAACTGGAGCAGAAGATCAAGAAGGGGCTGAAAGCCCAGCTTGGACTGGCCACCCAGATCAAACTGGTGGCGCCCTATTCGCTGCAGCGGTTTGAGGGCAAGGCGAAGCGAGTAACAGATTTACGAAAGGATGGATTATAAAATGGGGAAAAAGGTGATTATGCTTGGCAATGAGGCTATTGCCAGAGGCGCTTATGAGGCGGGAGTAAAGGTGTCCGCCGCATATCCTGGGACGCCCAGCACAGAGATCAGTGAGAGCCTGGTACAGTACCGGGACGATCTGTACTGTGAGTGGTCGCCCAATGAGAAAGTAGCCACAGAGGTTGCCATTGGAGCTTCTGTGTCGGGTGTGAGGGCCATGGCCTGTATGAAGCATGTGGGATTCAACGTGGCGGCAGATCCGGCCTACACGGTTTCTTATATGGGAGTCAATGGCGGTCTGGTGATCGTGGTTGCCGACGATCCGGGGCTTTACAGCTCCCAGAATGAACAGGATACCCGGATGGTGGCAAGAGCGGCGCAGCTGCCGGTGCTGGAGCCTTCCGACAGCAGTGAGGCCAAGGAATATATGAAGCTGGCTTTTGAACTGAGCGAGAAGTTTGACCGGCCCTTTGTATTCCGTACCACCACAAGACTGGCTCATTCTCAGGGGCTGGTGGAACTGGGAGAGCGGGAATGTCCGGAGGACAAACCTTATGTAAAGAATATCCAGAAGACGGTTATGATGCCAGGCAACGCCAAGCTCCGCCATGTGGAGATCGAGAAGCGGAACCTGGAGCTTCAGGAGGCGGCCGATACCCTGCCTATCAATACCGTTGAGATGAACGACACAAAGATCGGAGTCATCACCAGCGGGATCCCCTATCAGTATGTAAAGGAGGCCCTGCCCAACGCCTCGGTGCTGAAGCTTGGCATGGTGAATCCGCTGCCCAGGAAGATGATCGAAGAGTTTGCTTCCAAAGTGGAGAAGCTCTATATTGTAGAGGAATTGGATCCGGTGATCGAGGAACAGGTAAGATCCTGGGGGATCCAGGCTGTCGGCAAGGAGATCTTC
>NZ_DBGCJQ010000079.1:0-4095 GCF_048354975.1 Massilistercora timonensis
GGCTAACGGCTGGCGTTATGCGGATACCACACAGGAGAAAAAGGAGAAGGAGGAAGCGGCCCGGGAAGAATTAAAGGAGATTGGTTCCTGCTATATGGACCGGGCGGACGAGAACTGGTATTTCTATCTGAATGAAGAAGAGGGCTGGCGGCTGCGGGTTCTTGACGCGGCTGCGGGAAGCCGGTACTATGTGATGGATCATACGAAGGACGGGGGAGCGTCCTTTCAGAAGGTAGAGCTTCCCTGGGACCAGGTGACGGATATACCGGATGATGTGGCGGGATATGGCTATCTGTTTCTGCCGGAGGAAACAGGAACAGGACTTAAGGTTACGGCGGCCAAAGACAGTTCCGGACAGAGCATGCATCTGATCTTCTCCTCGGAAGACCAGGGAAGAACATGGAATTATGAAGGAGCAGAGGAAGGCTAAAAATCTCAGTGGTTTTTTGGCCGGATTCATGGTAGCATATAGCTAGCTATTTTGTGGTTTTCTGTGACAGAAGGAGAAACGTTATGGATGAACGTTCTTTACGGAGACGGATAAGACGGATCACTGTTATTGTGGCGCTGGTCAGCGCCGGGATCCTGGCAGCCGGAGCGGTGGCTTCCTACTATCTGAGAAATATTCTGGAGACGGCGTTGACAGAACATATGGAGAGTGAAGCCGAACAGTATAAGATCAATATCCAGCGGCAGATGGATGCAGATTTTCAGACGCTGGACACGCTGGCCAGTTTCCTGCAGTACAGCAAGATGAGTACGGATGCTTTTGTGCAGGGCTTTCTGTTGTCTAAAGAAAATAATGAATTTGAACATATGGGATTTTTTGGCAAGGGCAACACGGACATCAATGTGACCATTGATTCAGATATCATGAAAGATGTTTCCCTGGACATGATGAATGATGAAGTACAGGAGGTAGTGAGGCAGGCATGGGAAGGCCAGAGCGGCGTATCCAGGATCTATGAGGTGGACGGCGTGGATATGTTTACTTACGCCGTGCCGGTCTATCGGGGAGAGGAACCGGTAGGGGCGCTGATCGCCGCAGTGGGTACCGGAGCGTTTGAGAAAGTGCTGCAGGATCACTCTATCCTTGAGGGAGAAGGATATATTCACATGATCTCGGACAGCGGAAAACTCCTGGTTCGCGCGAAGGACCGGGTCGTCCGGGAGGAACTGGAGACTATATATGACAACGGCTATTTTATGCCGGAAGAACAGGAGAAGATCGAGGAGGCTATGGTGGCGGGGGAAACCTGTTTCTCTGAGTTTACCTACGAAGGCGTGACGTATCAGGTATTTCTGGATCCCATCAATGTGAACGGCTGGTATCTGTTCTGTGTTCAGACCGCCCAGGGTGTCAGCAGCACGATCTATCACCTTATGACCAATACCAGGATCATGACAATGGTGGTGCTCTTTCTGATCCTGGTGGTGATCGCTTATGGCTATGGGCTTATTTATCAGGGGAACAAGCGGCTGATCCGTACGATCTATTACGATCCGCTTACCGGCGCATACAACATGGTGCGATTTGAGTACAATGTGACTCCGGTGATCCAAAGTACATATAACTACAGCCTGGCGGCGATGAATATCCGGCAGTTTAAGTTTATCAATGAGATCTTTGGTTCCCGGACGGCGGATATGCTGCTTTGCTATATTAAGAAGGTACTTGCGGCAAATATCCGGGAGGGCGAATATTATTGCCGCAGTTCGGAAGATATGTTTTACCTTCTTCTGAGGGATACAGAGCGGGACAAGATCCGGGAGCGGCTGGAGAAGATGATTCGGGAGATCAGCCGGTATGGATTTGATATCCGGCGGGATTATCAGATTATGCTCTACTGTGGCGTAGTGATCGGGACAGATGTGCGGGATGAAGATCCGTCGGTACAGAAGGCGCTGACCCATGTCCGGTTCGCGCTGGATACGGCCCGGTCTTCTCTGAAGAAAAGCATCTGGTTTTATGATACCAGCCTTCATAAAAGCGAGATCCTGGAGAATTATGTGGAAAGTCATATGAATCAGGCGCTGGAGAACCAAGAGTTTAAGATGTATCTGCAGCCTAAGATCGATCTTGGGACAGGCAGAGTAGGAAGCGCGGAGGCGTTGGTTCGCTGGATTCCAGAAGAGGGAGATATGATCTATCCGGGGCAGTTTATTCCGATATTTGAGAAGAACGGGTTCTGCTCTAACCTGGATCTCTATATGGTAGAGCAGGTATGCCGTCAGATCCGGGCCTGGATCGACGAAGGGACAACGCCGGTTCCACTGTCGGTAAATCAGTCAAAGTTGTTGTTCTATGAAGTAGACTACATTGATAAAATGAAGGGACTGCTGGAAAAATATCAGGTTCCAGGGAATCTGATCACTCTGGAGATCCTGGAAGGGCTGGCTATGGGGAATATCGATGAACTGAATGAGAAGATCCTGCGGCTTAAGGAGCTGGGATTCCGGATATCCATGGATGATTTTGGCAGTGGGTATTCATCGCTGAATACGATGGCCAGTCTGAAGATTGATGAAGTGAAGTTCGACCGGGAATTCCTTTTGCGGCTGCAGGAGAGGGGAATGGACTATGACCGGCAGGTGGTGATCATGAGCGAGATCGTGGAATTGACGAAGAAGCTGAAGATCAGCACTGTGGTAGAAGGAGTAGAGACGCAGGAAAACGAAGATCTGATCAAAAAGCTTGGCTGTGGGTATGGACAGGGTTATTATTACAGCAGGCCAGTAAGCGTGGAAGAGTTTTCAGAGAAGTATGTGGATCAGTAAGGAGGAATGATGTCCATGGAGAAAACGGTTAAGCCGTGGAAGATGTATTCTGTGCTGGAGCATTTTTTCCATACTTATCTGACAGAGCGGGACGTGGAGAAAACACTGGCTCTGGTGACAGATGATATCTACAGTCTTGGAACGGGCGAAGAAGAGGTGGCGGTCAACAAGGAGCAGTTTGAAAAACTGCTCCGGCAGGAGATCCGGATTTTGCCCGGGCCGATCGCTTATAAGATTCTGGATTACTCGGAGAAACAGACAGGAGAAGGGTGCTGGCAATGCTTCTGCCGGATGGAGACGATGATTGTCCAGGAAGGCGAGGAGATGGCTTATTATCTGACCCGCCTGACGGCGGTTTTCCGGAAGGATAACGGAAGTTATCTGGCGGAGGTCCTTCATATGTCTGAGGCCAGCAGATCTCAGGAGAAGGAGGAGTATTTCCCGCTTCGGTTCATTTCAGAGCGGGCCTGTGAACAGGGGGGACTGGCACAGCGGGAACTGCTGGATATCCTCTGTCAGATGATGCCAAGCGGGATCATCGGAGGTTATATAGAGAAAGATTTTCCGCTGTATGTAGTCAACGATGCGATGCTGGAAATATTGGGTTACACGTATGAAGAATTCATGGAGGCTACGGACGGCAAAGTGGTCAATTCTTTCTGTGAAGAGGACGCGGAACGGGTCTGCGAATATGTATTCCAGAAGATGAGAGAAGGAAAAGAATACGCCATTGAATACCGGGTAAAGAAAAAGGACGGAAGTTATCTGTGGGTTCACGATGTGGGCAGGAAGATCGTCGCGGATGACGGACGGGACGCGATCATCAGCGTATTGATCGATATTTCCAAAGATGTGCAGCATCGGATGAAGCTTATGGAAGAGACGGCCCGGGATTATCTGACGGATGTCTATAACCGGAAGGGCGGAAGCAGTTTGATCGGGGCCAAGATGAGAACCGCTATGCCTTATGTTTTCCTGATGATGGACCTGGATAATTTCAAACGGGTGAATGATCATTATGGTCACGATGAGGGAGACCGTATGCTCCGGTATGTGGGGACGCTTCTGAAAGAAACTTTCCGGCAGACGGATATTGTGATGCGCCTGGGCGGAGATGAATTTGCCGTACTGGCATGTCCCTGCTCAGATAGGAAGGCCCTGCAGAAGAAGGCCGAGGCGGTGATCCGGCACTATGAGGACAGAGCTGGGGAGCAGTATCCCAAGAGCCGTACCTCCATATCTATAGGAGGGATCTACAGCGGTACACCCAGAACATTTCTGGAGCTCTACCGGCTTACCGATGACGTGCTGTATGAG
>NZ_DBGCJQ010000080.1:0-3678 GCF_048354975.1 Massilistercora timonensis
TGCGTTTATTATAAATATTCACGGTGGAAAAGTCAATTGAGGACGTAGCATCTTTTCACTTTACTACGTCCTAAATTGCATTTTACCCTGTACCCAAATGCAAAATGGGGTGTACCAAACTGCACTTTGCCATGTACCTTTTTGTTGACTTTCTACTACTATGTGTTACAATATAGTTAAGATTACTACTATGTATTGCAAGGTAGGTGATGCGTATGTTTGACAAATCCCAACTGCTGCGTGGAACGCTGGAAGGCTGTATTCTGAAGATTCTCTCGGATCACACCACTTACGGATATGAAATTGTTACAAAGCTTCAGGATTATGGCTTCGAAGAGATACGTGAGGGAACGATCTACCCTCTTCTTCTGCGACTGGAGAACAAGGGCATTATTTCTTCTCAGTTTCGCCCTTCACCGCTGGGACCCCGCAGGAAATATTATTCCATCACACCGGATGGCTTGCTTTATCTGGAGGAATTTAAGCACTCCTGGAAACAAATTTCAAAATCGATCAATCATATTTTTGAAATGGAGGAATGACCTATGACAGAGTCGAATTTTTCCCTGGAAAAATTAAAAGCGGAAAACTTCTCGCTGCAATCAGAACTTTCAGCCAAAAATCAGCGTACTCTTGAAAAAATGTTTCGTTATCTGCGTACATTTCCCTTGGAAGAGACACAGATCGAACTTCTCAGGCAGGATTTGATCGGAATGGCCCGTGAGGCAGAAATGCGGCAGGAGCCTTTTTCTGGAACCCTTGGCAAATCTCCTCTTTCCTTCTGCGATGACCTACTCCTTGCCTCAGGTCTGGTGATGATTCCTTCTGGTCGTCGCCTGCTTCGGGCCGTTGGATGGTATTACCGGATTATAGGCGGATTTCTTTCCTGTGTCAGTCTCTCAAATATTATAGGTATGATTATCGGATTCTTTATCGGAGGAGAAATCTGGGTATTCAAGCTGTTCTCCGGAGATCAATTTGTGCTCTTCCTTTATCAGCTTGCAGCTTTTTCCATTGGCTGCCTTTTCCTTTATTCCGGAAAACAGGCAATTTACTGTGCTTCTAACAGTTCCATGGCAAGACGATGTCTCCTTTTGGGAATCCTTCTTCTCTTTATACAGATATTTACTATTTTGATCAATAATGTACTAAGGAATTTAGGCTATCTTGTAACCATAAGCGATTATTTCCCCTCCGTTGGGATTTTCATTCAGATCCTCTCCATACTGGCAGTGATTATTCCAATTCTTTATTTTTACGGAGCCTGGATCAATATGAAAAGCGTCAAATAGGTACACCCCATTTTGCATTTTGGTACACCCTTCCGTGCATTTTGGTACACCGTATAATTCAATTGAGGACGTAGCCTTTTTGCAAAAGGCTACGTCCTCAATTGAATTATTTCCCAGCCATCTGTTTTTCCTGCTGTTCGATCATCTTCTTAACCATATATCCACCGACAGAACCGTTCTGTCTGGATGTCAGGTCGCCGTTATAACCGTCGCTGAGCGGTACTCCCAGTTCGTTTGCAACCTCATATTTAAACTTGTCTAATGCGCCCTTTGCCTCAGGCACGGCTGCTTTGTTAGTTGAACGACTTGCCATGATTTACTCCTCCTTCTTGTATCTTTGTAACAGCTTTTCGCTTCGTGTTACAACCATAGTATATGGAGGATTTAAATTATTACACTGTCAGTTCCTTCATATTCTGGAAGATTCTTCACCCACTCTTCTCCATTTTTTAAAATTTCATCAGCCGCCTCATTGGCCATCTGCAGGATCTTCGCGTCCTGGAATACATCTCCCAGCCGAAAATTGAGAAGGCCGCTCTGGCGGATCCCAAAAAGGTCGCCGGGCCCGCGAAGCCGCAGATCCTCGCTTGCGATCTTGAACCCGTCGTTGGTGTCCCGCAGAATGGACAGTCTCTCCTTTGTCTCTTCTGCCCGGGAAGCGCTCATGAAAATGCAATAAGACTGGTGTTTTCCTCTTCCCACCCGGCCCCGCAGCTGATGGAGCTGCGCCAGGCCAAAGCGCTCTGCGTTCTCAATCATCATGACCGTGGCGTTTGGCACATCGATCCCAACCTCGATGACCGTGGTGGAGACCAGGATCTGGATCTCATTTCTCCCGAATGCCTCCATGATCTCATCTTTAAGCGCCGGCTTCATTTTCCCGTGCAGGCAGGCCACCCGGATATCCGGTCCCATCTCCTCCTGAAGCATCGCCCCGTAATCCTGCACGTTCTCCGCCTCCAGCTGCTCGCTCTCCTCCACCATGGGGCAGATCACATAGCACTGCCGCCCTGCGGCGATCTCTTTCTTCATAAATGTATACGCCGTCTTCCGGTAGCCGGTATCCACCACACAGTTCTTGATGGGAAGCCGGTTGGCCGGCAGTTCATCGATCACGGAAATATCCAGGTCTCCATATAAAATGATGGCCAGCGTCCGGGGGATTGGCGTGGCGCTCATCACCAGCACATGGGGCATGCCTCCCTTTCCGGCAAATGCTTCTCTTTGCTTTACTCCAAACCGGTGCTGCTCATCGGTGATCACCAGCGCCAGGCAGTCGTAATTCACCGCGCTCTGGATCAGCGCGTGGGTTCCGATGATGATCCTGGCGTATCCGCACTCGATCCGGTCATAGGCCCGCCGCTTCTCCTTCGCCGTCATGGAGCCGGTGAGCAGTTCCACCTTCACCGGGATCTCATATTCTTCCAATAACTTTGTAATGGATTCATAATGCTGTCTTGCCAGTACCTCCGTGGGGGCCATCATAGCCGCCTGGTACCCGTGAAGAGCCGTGTTGAGAAGGGCCAGCACCGCCACAATGGTCTTGCCTGAGCCCACATCCCCCTGGACCAGCCGGGACATTACCGTATCAGAAGCCAGATCGCCTGCGATCTCTCCCCACACCTTTCTCTGGGCTCCGGTCAGGGAAAATGGCAGCTCGCCGATCAGCTTCTCCACTTTTTCGTCCACATCCATCACATAGTTGTTCTCCATCCGCTGATTGCTGTCCTTAAGTCTCCGAAGAGACAGGATAAACGCCAGGAACTCTTCAAAGACCAGCCGCTTCCTCGCATGGAAATACACTTCTTTATCTTCTGGAAAATGAATCCCCCGCAGCGCATAATTGTACTCCGCCAGACCGTACCTCATCCGCAGATCCTCCGGCAGCACCTCCCGGGAGAGATCCAGGTTCTTCAGCACCTGCCCCACCGCCTTTGAGACCCCGTTGTTGGTCAGGCCTTTGGTCAGGCCGTAAATGGGCTGCAGCGTTCCCGACTTCTCCTCGTACTTCTCGGGCGGATAGAAGATCTCCGGCTGCTCCATCACAAGCTCCCGGCCTTTCCTGACCACCCGGCCTCTCAGGGTGACCGCCCCGCCGCCGGCAAATGTATTCCGCAGGAAGGGCATCCGGAACCACACCGCCTTAAGCGTCCCGGTCAGATCCCTGACATGAAGCGTAGTCACCGGAAGCCTGCGGTTTCCCGCCACCTGCACTCTCCCGAAGATCGCGCCGGTGACCGTGCAGACCTTCCCTTCTTCCACCTCGCTGACCGGAACCGGCTCTTCATAGACGTCATACCCTCTGGGATAATACCGGAGCAGATCTCCTGCCGTATAAATATTCAGTTTCTCAAACAGCTTCTCGGTCTTCTCTCCGATCCCTTTG
>NZ_DBGCJQ010000081.1:0-7929 GCF_048354975.1 Massilistercora timonensis
CAATCTGGGACGTGGTATTTTTAAAAATACCACGTCCCCACTTAAAAAGGAGGCATAAAATATGGTGATCCAAGGGCTTCAGAAGCTGACATTACTGGACTATCCGGAGAAGGTGGCGTGTACGGTCTTTACCGCGGGCTGTAATTTTCGCTGTCCGTTTTGCCATAATGCCTCTCTGGTGATCGATACTTATAAGAATAAAGAGATCCCGTCAGAGGAATTCTTTGATTTTCTTAAGAAGCGCCAGGGGATCCTGGACGGGGTGTGCGTGACCGGCGGCGAGCCGCTGATCCAGCACGGGATCGAGGATTTCTTAAGAAGGATCAAGGAGTTGGGATATGCGGTGAAACTGGACACCAACGGCAGCTTCCCGGACAAGCTTGCCCGGATCGTGGAGGCGGGGCTTGTGGACTACGTGGCGATGGATATCAAGAATTCCCAGGAAAGTTACGGGCGGACCATCGGGATCGAAGATTATGATCTGCGCAATATCCACAGGAGCGTCCAGTATCTGCTCGGGGACGCTGTGCCTTACGAGTTCCGGACGACCGTGGTGCGTCAGTTCCATCAGCGCTCGGATTTTGAATCGATCGGGAAATGGATCCGGGGGGCCAGGCATTATTATCTCCAGCAGTTTGTGGATTCCGGGGATCTGATCCAGCCGGGGCTAAGTGGATACAATAAGGACATCATGGGGCAGGCCCTGGAGATCGTGAAACCTTATGTGCCAAATGCAGAGCTAAGAGGGGTGGAATAGCCGCAAACGGCGCAGATCCGGGCCTTCTGGTAAAACTACACAATAACAACATATTGTGCGAAAACGAAATTTGTGCACAATATGTTGTTATTTTTATTGACTGTAAAACACAATCGGTGGTATGATAGAGAAACAGACGAATCGTGCAATAAAATCATAAAAAAGAACCAAAGAGAAACCAGGAAGGGGAGCGAAGCCATGTATCAGGTAACAAAACGTGACGGCCAGATCGTTGATTTCAATCTGTCGAAGATCAGCGTGGCCATTGAAAAAGCATTTAACGCCCAGGAGAAGGAGTACAATCAGGACATCATCGACCTGCTGGCACTGAAGGTGACAGCAGACTTTGAGCCCAAGATCAAGAACTCCCTGATCCAGGTGGAAGATATCCAGGACAGCGTGGAGGCGGTCCTGATCAAAGCGGGCTATTCCGATGTGGCGAAGGGATATATCCTTTACCGGAAGCAGCGGGAGAAGATCCGGAATCTGAAGTCCACCATGCTGGATTATAAGGAGATCGTGGACAGCTATGTGAAGGTCACCGACTGGCGGGTGAAGGAGAATTCCACCGTTACTTATTCCGTAGGAGGACTCATCTTAAGCAACTCCGGCGCGATCACAGCAAATTACTGGCTGTCTGAGATCTATGATGAGGAGATCGGGCAGGCCCACAGGAACGCGGATATCCATATCCACGACCTGTCCATGCTTACCGGATACTGTGCAGGGTGGTCCCTGAAGCAGCTGATCCAGGAAGGCCTTGGCGGGATCCCGGGGAAGATTTCTTCCTCACCGGCCAAACATCTGAGCGTGCTGTGCAACCAGATGGTAAACTTCCTTGGTATCATGCAGAATGAGTGGGCAGGTGCGCAGGCCTTCTCCTCCTTTGACACCTACCTTGCGCCTTTTGTAAAGACAGATAACCTGTCTTATCCGGAAGTGAAGAAATGTATCGAGTCCTTCATCTACGGTGTCAACACGCCGTCCCGCTGGGGGACACAGGCGCCTTTCTCCAATATTACCCTGGACTGGACGGTTCCTGCTGACCTGGCGAACCTGCCGGCCATTGTAGGCGGAAAAGAGATGGACTTCACTTACGGGGACTGCAAGAAAGAGATGGATATGGTCAACAAGGCGTTTATCGAGATCATGATCGAGGGAGACGCCCACGGACGAGGATTCCAGTATCCCATCCCCACCTACTCCATCACCAGTGACTTTGACTGGTCTGATACAGAGAACAACCGTCTGCTCTTCGAGATGACGGCCAAATATGGAACACCTTACTTCTCCAATTATATCAACAGCGATATGGAGCCCAGCGACGTGCGCAGTATGTGCTGCCGTCTGCGTCTGGATCTGCGGGAGCTGCGCAAGAAATCCGGCGGCTTCTTCGGCAGCGGGGAGAGCACAGGCTCTGTAGGAGTTGTGACCATCAATATGCCGCGGATCGCTTATCAGTCTGCGGATGAGGCTGACTTCTTCCGCCGTCTGGACCGTCTGATGGATATTTCCGCAAGGTCGCTCCATGTGAAGAGAACGGTTATCACCAAGCTGATGGACGAGGGACTGTATCCGTATACCAAGCGGTATCTGGGAACCTTCGAGAATCATTTCTCCACCATCGGTCTGATCGGTATGAACGAAGCAGGACTGAACGCGAAATGGATCGGCAAGGATATGACCCATCCGGAGACCCAGGAATTCAGCAAGAAGGCGCTGAACCATATGCGGGAGCGTCTGTCCTCCTATCAGGAAGAGTACGGCGATCTCTACAACCTGGAGGCAACACCGGCAGAATCCACCACTTACCGGTTCGCGAAACACGACAAAGAACAGTTCCCGGATATCATCACGGCGGCAGAGGGAGACGGAACACCTTACTACACCAACAGTTCTCACCTGCCGGTAGGTTATACGGAAGATATCTTCGCAGCTCTGGATATCCAGGATGAGCTGCAGACACTGTATACGTCAGGAACCGTATTCCACGCCTTCCTGGGTGAGAAGCTTCCCACCTGGCAGTCGGCGGCGGCGCTGGTCCGCAAGATCGCGGAGAACTACAAGCTGCCTTACTACACCATGTCTCCAACCTATTCGATCTGCAAGAACCACGGCTATATCAAGGGCGAAGAGTATGTATGCCCTGAGTGCGGAGAGAAGACGGAGGTTTACAGCCGTATCACCGGATACTATCGTCCGGTACAGAACTGGAATGACGGTAAGGCTCAGGAGTTCAAGGACCGGAAGGTTTATGATCTGAGCAAGTCTGAATTCCATCCTCACGTGCAGACAGAAGAGCACATCGAGGAAGTGCTGAAGCAGGAGGCGGAAGAAGGCTCAAAGAAGCTGCTCTTTACCACCAAGACCTGCCCCAACTGCGCCATCGCCAAGCGGGCGCTGGAGGAAGCCCATATGGATTATGAGGTGGTGGACGCGCAGGAGAACAAGGATCTGGTGAAGAAATACGGCGTAATGCAGGCGCCCACTCTGATCGTGGTAGAGGACGGCAAGGTGCAGAAGCTGGCCAACGCCTCCAACATCAAGAAGTTTACGGAAGAGAATGAATAGATTATAACAGACGGCGCAGGATATTTTCCCTATCCTGCGCCGATTTATGTGCGAAGAAGGGGGACGTTCATAAACGTCCCCCTTCTTCGCAGATTACGGTGGCTACCGCAGGAAAATGTGCAGCAGCTTCCGGTACAGTTCCTGGTATGGCTGATACCGCATAGGCAGATCCAGCCAGGTTTTTTTGTCCACAATGCTCTTGTAGTGGGAGAAGGTATCAAAGCCGTCTTTCCCGTGGTAAGCTCCCATACCGCTCTCGCCAAAGCCTCCGAATCCCATTTCGCTGGTGGCCAGGTGGATGATGGTATCGTTGACACAGCCGCCGCCGAACTGGCACCTGGCGGTCACTTTCCGTGCAATGGCCTTGTCGGAGGTGAAGAGGTAGAGGGCCAGAGGGTGAGCCATGGAATTGATCTTCTCTATGGCCTCATCCAGAGAATCATAGGTAAGGATGGGCATGAGAGGTCCGAAGATCTCTTCCTGCATCACCGCGTCCGCGAAGGTCACGTTGTCCATGACGGTAGGCTCGATCTGCAGCGTATCCGGATTGGAGCCGCCCCCCAGCACCACTTTGTCCGGAGCGATCAGTCCGCAGATCCGCTGGAAATGTTTTTCGTTGATGATCTTGCCGTAATCCGGGTTGGAGAGGGGCTGTTCGGTATACTGGATCCGGACCTGGCGCCTGATCTCTTCCACCAGACGGTCTTTGACCGAGGCGTCACAGTAGATGTAATCCGGCGCCACGCAGGTCTGCCCGCAGTTAAGGTACTTGCCGAATACGATCCGCCGGGCGGCAAGCTTCAGGTTGGCGGTCTTCTCCACAATGCAGGGGCTCTTTCCGCCCAGCTCCAGGGTGACGGGAGTGAGGCGGGCGGAAGCGCACCGCATGACCTCCCGGCCCACTGCCTGGCTGCCGGTGAAGAAAATATAGTCGAAATGTTCATTGAGAAGACAGGTGTTTTCTGCCCGTCCTCCGGTGACCACCGCCACATACTCCTCCGGGAAACATTCCCTTAAGATCCGGGCCATCAGCTCACTGGTGGCGGGAGAATAGGCGCTGGGTTTTACCACAGCGGTATTCCCGGCGGCAATGGCGTCCACCAGGGGATCGATGGTCAGAAGGAAGGGATAGTTCCAGGGGCTCATGATCAGGGTCACTCCGTAAGGAGAAGGCTTCTTAAAGCTCCGGGAGTGGAACTGGGCCAGCGGGGTGCGGACCCGTTTCTCCCTGGAATAGGAGCGCACATGCCGCAGCATGTAGCTGAGCTCACTTAAGACCAGACCAGATTCGCACATATAGCTTTCGAAGGTGCTTTTCCCAAGATCCTGCTTCAGCGCCGCTCCGATCTCATCTTCATAGCGCAGGATACAGCTTTGAAGTTTCTTTAAGGCCTGGATCCTTTTCTCTACATCCAGTGTGGCGCCTGTGTGAAAGAAGGCGCGCTGTTTCTTTACAATAGCCTGGATTTCCTGTTGGTTCATGTTCAAATGCCTCCTTGTGATCTTACTGCGGGTCCGGGACGATCTCCATCAGTCCGTAATAGAAGTTCTCCAGTTCCCTGGCGTTCATCAGCACCGGAACAGGGTAGAGGGGATTGGCCTCTTTGTCTGCATAGTGGGCCAGCTTGGGAATATCCTCTTCCCGGATCTCCGGGATGGTGTTGCCGATATGGAATCGCAGCTTCATATCCTTGATGGCCTGGATGAACTTCTTCGCTCCTTCTTCGTAGGAGTCCTCCGGGTCTGCGATGCCGGCTTCCACCGCCAGCTTGTCAAGCTTCTTGTAAACGGCGCTTCCGTAGGCTTCCAGAACCATGGGCAGGATCACGGCGTTGGCGTAGCCGTGGGGCACGTTGTACTGGCCGCCCAGGGAATGGGCCACTGCGTGGACATAGCCTACATAAGACTTGGTGAAGGCACATCCGGCGTAGAAAGAAGCGTGGAGCATATTTCTGCGGGCGTCCAGATTGCTGCCGTCGTTATATACGGTATCCAGATTTTCGAAAATGAGTTTCACAGCCAGCAGGGCGTCCTTGCGGGTCCCGTAGGTGGTGGAGTTGCCGATGAATGCCTCCACCGCGTGGGTCAGGGCATCCATTCCCGTGGAAGCGGTGATGGCCGGAGGAAGGCTTAAGGTAACCTTGGGATCCAGCACCGCATACCTGGGGATCAGCGGGAAATCGTTGATGGCGTATTTGTACCGGGTCTGTGCATCCGTGATCACAGCGGCCAGGGTGGTCTCGCTTCCGGTGCCGGCTGTGGTGGGGATGGCGATGAGCAGGGGCAGCCGCTTGTGGACCTTGAGGATCCCCTTCATCTTTGCCAGAGACTGGTGCGGTTTGGCGATCCTTGCGCCGGTGGCTTTGGCGCAGTCCATACTGGAGCCGCCGCCGAATCCGATGATGGCCCGGCAATCGTTGGCCCGGTAGAGTTCCACTGCCTCCGCCACATTTTCCGTAGTGGGGTTGGCCACGGTCCGGTCATAGATGGTGTAAGGGATCTCATTTTTGGCCAGCACCTTCTCCAGCCGCTGGGTCAGACCCAGCTTGCGGATGCCTGCGTCGGTGATGATCAGTACATTTTCACATCTGCGTTTCTTAAGGATCTCCGGCAGAGCCTTCACGCTTCCTACGATCTTGGGCTTCCGGTAGGGCAGGAAGGGCAGCGCGATCTTGAAGACCGTCTGGAAGGTCCTGCAGTACATTTTACGAAATCGGTTCATGATGTCGCGTCCTTTCTTCTCAAAGAAACGTCAGCCCGAGTCCTGAAAGCACCGGGCTGACGCAGTAAAATCTTAGCAAATTGAATATAGCAGGATGAGCGGTCCTTGTCAATATTCTTCAGGCAGAAATGGGGCTTTTTGCATAGGATAAAGAAGAAAGGGGGAAGGGGCATGGCTGCCATCAGTCTGTGTATGATCGTAAAGGATGAGGAGGCGGTTCTGGACCGGTGCCTGGACTGTTTTGGAGAGCTTGCGGATGAGATCGTCATTGTGGATACCGGCTCTTCCGACCGGACGAGAGAGATCGCCGGAAAATATACCAGCCGGGTTTATGAATTTCCCTGGTTCGGGGACTTCTCGGCAGCCCGCAATTACGGATTTGAAAGGGCGACGAAGGAATATTGTATGTGGGTGGATGCAGACGATGTGATGAGGCGGGAAGACCGGCGGCGGTTTCTGGAGATGAAGAAGACGCTTCCGGCGGACACGGACGTGGTGCTTCTTCCCTACGAGACCGGGTTTGACAGTGAGGGACGGCCGGTATTTACCTATTACCGGGAGCGGATCGTCCGCAATTCGCCGGAGTTTCGTTTCGCAGGCAGGGTTCACGAGACCATCCCTCTTAAGGGAACCCTCCGATATGAAGAGATCCCGGTTGTCCATCGGAAAGAAGGCCCCGGAGACCCGGACCGGAATCTTAGGATCTATGAGGAGATGGAGCGGGCAGGGGAATCCTTTGACAGCCGGGCGCTCTATTATTATGGCCGGGAATTGCTGGCTCATGGAAGATATGAGAAGGGGGTGCAGATCCTCCAGGCTTTCCTGGCCCGGCCGGACGGATGGGTGGAGAATCAGATCGACGCCTCCCGGAAGCTGGCTCACTGCTTCCAGGGGCTTGGACAGGAGGAAAAGGAATTGGACGCCTTACTTGGCGCCCTGCGGTATGATGTTCCCCGGGGAGAGACCTGCTGCCAGCTGGGGCGGTATTTCCTGGAGCGGAGGAGATATGCCCAGGCAGCCTTCTGGTATGAACAGGCTCTCAGGGCCAGGAAGGATCCGGCTTCCGGAGCCTTCATAGAAGAAGACTGCTACGGGTTTCTGCCGGCGATCTCCCTGTGTGTCTGCCATGACCGGATGGGGGACCTGGAGCAGGCAAGAAGGTACAATGAACTGGCAGGCCGGTATAAGCCGGAATCCGAGTATGTAGTAAGAAACCGGGAGTATTTTGAGAAAATAGGTGTCCGGGGATGAAATCCCCACATATATTGATAAGGAATCAAGAACCTGAAAGGGTGAAGGCATATGTCATTGTTTCGAAATAGACAGGACAGACAGGATGTAGAAGCAGAAGAGCAGCGGGGGAGATGTGGCTGCGGTCCGTTTCCGCCGTTTCGTCCCTGCCCGCCGTGTCCGCCGCCCTGTGAGAGCGGCCCAACAGGTCCTACCGGTCCAACGGGAGCCACTGCCCCGTCAATATATGCACAACAAGGAAAATGCCGTAACCATGCGGCTTTCAGCACATTAAAGACAATTAAACAACCCCTATAATTACACCTAAAACGCCGTAGCAAGGTTGGACAAGCCTTGATATGGCGTTTTTAAGTGAATAGGATATGTCGCCGCAGCTTGAAAAGAGTTGCGGTTTTTTTATGCCCGAAAACAGGCGGTAACGTGGAACGTTAGGCGCGAAAAATCCCTTGCAATACAAGGCTTTTCAGGCGCAAAAACGGCAAAGGCATACTGCAATACCAAAACCGCCGAAAACGGCTTTCTAATATTCCACGCAAACCGAGAAAGGAAGTGATAAAAAATGGCAGTTTTCCGAGTTGAGAGAAATACGGGCTATACCGTTATGAGCAACCACCACTTGCGCAATAAG
>NZ_DBGCJQ010000082.1:0-3285 GCF_048354975.1 Massilistercora timonensis
AGAACTATGAGCTGGTCCGGGAAGCCCTGGAGAAAGCGGGAAGAGAGGATTTGATCGGATACGGGAAACATTGCCTGATCCGGCCCCGCAGGCAGGAGAAAGCTTCTTTCCAGGAAGGATATAAAAAGAAGAGGAAGACCATCCGCAATGTTCATAAAAAGAAGACAGGGAGATGACAGACTATGCGTATCGCTATTGTGACCGGCGCTTCTTCCGGGATCGGACGGGAGTTCGCGCGCCAGATCCCCAGGCTCTACCGGAACCTGGACGAGCTCTGGGTGGTGGCAAGAAGGACTGACCGCTTAAAGGAGCTGGAACGGGAGCTGGGACTTCCCCTCCGGATCTTTGACGGAGATCTTAACCGGGATTATATCTGTGAGAAGATGGAAAAAGAATGCCTCCGGCAATCCCCGGATATCCGGATGTTGGTAAATGCAGCCGGATACGGGAAGGTGGGTCCGGTGGATAAGGAATGTGAGGAGCAGCTTGGGCAGATCGACTTAAACTGCCGCAGCCTGACCCGGATGATCCAGCTTTGCCTTCCCTACATGGGACGGGGGAGCCGGATCCTTAATGTGGCTTCCGCCGCAGCCTTTTGTCCCCAGCCGGGATTCGCCGTCTATGCGGCCACCAAGGCCTATGTGTACAGCCTGTCCCTTGCCCTTGGCGAGGAGCTGAAAGAGCAGGGGATCCTGGTCACTGTGCTGTGTCCCGGACCAGTGGACACCGAGTTTTTCAACCGGTCCGGTCCGCTTCCCGGAAAGCTGCGGGGCGCTGCAAGAGCCACTGCTTATCGGGTGGTAAGACAGGGGCTTCTTGATGCGGTTCGGGGCAGAAGAGTCTCTGTGTACGGGAACTGGATGAAAGCGGCCCGCCTGGGAGCAAAGCTGGTCCCGGGCAGGATCTGTGCCGCGTTTTTAAGAAAAATCAATCAGTCAGGAGTAGAAGAACATGAGAATTGAAAAAGGACAGCCTGGATATCTGAACGCCCAGAAGGTAAAATATCTGATCTGGGCCCTGGGGGAATTTATTGTAGTGGTGGGCCTGGTGGTGCTTGGATACATACAGACAGGTTCAAAACTGAATCTTTTTACCGTGGCGGCGGTGGTGTGCTGTCTTCCGGCGGCCAAGATGCTGGTGGAATTCATCACCATGGCGCCTCACAAAAGCATTGAACCGGAGAAGGCTGCAGAAATCCGGGAGAAGGGTTCTCTGTTGACCCAGGTATACGATCTGATCATCACCGGAGATGAAAAGGTGATGCCGGTGGATGTATTTGTGATCTCCGGCCACACGGTGTGCGGCTACACCAAAAGCCCCAGGACGGACGAGGCGAAAGCCTCCCGCTATCTCAAAGAGATGCTGTCAAAGTACAAATGCGACAAGGTGACGGTGAAGATCTTTCACGATTACACCGCATTTATCACCCGGGTGGAGGGGATGAACAATATCGCTTCCGTGGATCATCCGGAAAACAGAAAACGAGAGAGGAAGATCCGGCGTCTGATCCTCAGCACGTCGATGTGAGATTATGACAGAAGTGACGATCCGGGAAAACGAGGCGGGACAGCGTCTGGATAAATTCCTGAAGAAATACCTGTCCCAGGCGCCGGGAAGTTTTCTCTACAAAATGCTGCGCAAAAAGAATATCGTGCTGAACGGGAAGAAGGCCACCGGAAGCGAAAAGTTAAAGACCGGGGACCAGGTCCGGTTCTTCCTTGCGAAGGAAACCCTGGACAAATTCAAAGGCCAGACCCCGGAAGAGGTCAGGTGGCAGGGAGCGTCTCCGGAGATCCTCTATGAGGATTCTCAGGTGCTGTTCCTGAACAAACCTTCCGGAATGCTGTCCCAGCGGGCTAAGAAGGAGGACCTTTCCGTGGTGGAATATGTGATCTGGTACTTAAGGAACAGTGGACAGATCACAGGTGAGGATCTTCTCACCTTCCATCCTTCTGTCTGCAACCGGCTGGACCGCAACACCAGCGGGATTATCGGGGCAGGAAAGACACTGGCAGGGCTACAGGCATTGACAGAAGTCTTTCGAGAGCGTAGTATTAAAAAGTACTACCTATGTATCGCCAAGGGGATGATTCGTGAAGGAGCCCACATCAAAGGGTATCTCAGGAAGGACGAAGACCGGAACAAGGTGGTCATCCATTCCGGTCCCTGTCCGGAAGCTTCCTTTATTGAGACAGAGTATTTCCCCCTTCTTTCCAATCAGGAGATGACCCTTCTGAAAGTCCATCTGATCACCGGGCGCGCCCATCAGATCCGGGCCCACTTAAGTGCGGAGGGACATCCCATCCTGGGGGATTATAAATACGGGAATAAGACCTGGAATGATCACTATAAGAAGACCCGTGGGATCCAGGACCAGATGCTCCACGCCTGGCAGCTTCAGATGCCGCAAACACTTTCAGGAGCGCTGGAGGGGATAGCCGGGCGAAAGATCACGGCGCCTCTTCCGGAGGTATTTGCCGAACTGATAAAGGAGACGACATGGGAACATGGAATTCCAGAGGCCTCAGAGGTTCTGCCTTAGAGGATATGATCAACCGGACAAATGAACGCTATCAGGAGAAAGGGCTGGCGCTGATCCAGAAGATCCCCACCCCCATCACACCGGTGCGTATTGACAAGGAGCACCGTCACATCACACTGGCTTATTTTGACCAGCGAAGTACGGTGGACTACATTGGCGCCATCCAGGGACTGCCGGTGTGCTTTGACGCAAAGGAGTGTGTGGCGGATACCTTCCCGCTTCAGAACATCCATGCCCATCAGGTGCAGTTTATGGAGAATTTTGAGAAACAGGGGGGCATCGCATTTCTCATTATCTACTATACCGCACGGAACATTTTGTACTATATGCGGTTTCAGGAGGTGCAGTCCTTCTGGAAGCGGGCAGAAGAGGGCGGCCGGAAAAGCTTCCGCTTTGAGGAACTGGATCCCCGGTTCTTTCTGGAACTTCAGGGCGGGATCTACGTCCCTTATCTGGACGCTATCAACCAGGATCTTAGCCTGCGGGAAGAACTTGACAAGGAGTAGAAAAATCCGTATAATTCAAGAAGGTTTTAACGTGGTAGCACGCTAAAGTGACGGCATTTGACAGGAGGACCTATGAAAAAAATACTGCATACCCCGGAGGGCGTCCGGGATATCTATAATGTGGAGTGCGGCAAGAAGCTTGCCCTGGAAGGAAGGATCAAAAAGACCTTCCATCTCTACGGCTATCATGATATCCAGACCCCTACCTTCGAATATTTTGACGTGTTCCGCAAAGAG
>NZ_DBGCJQ010000083.1:0-41909 GCF_048354975.1 Massilistercora timonensis
GCTGAAGTGAAAAGTTTATTTCCACTTTGAAGGTGGCAAAGTAGATTTTAGTCTTTCACTCATTTCCACTTCCCTATATATGGCATTTAGTCTTACACTTTTCATGTTAGGCAGTCGCCGGAAAGGTTGGTGTCTATCATGAAAACTCAAAACTCTTTTTCTCATTTAACTTTAGAAGAACGGCGTATTATTCTCGCCGGCATTACCAACGGTTCCACCAAAACTGCCATTGCCCAGACCATAGGCAAGGATAAGTCTACGGTTGGCAAAGAGATCAAGCTTCACAGATCGCTTACCCACAAGTGTAAGATGCCTCTGGAGTGCAGTCACT
The DNA here is from genome assembly GCF_048354975.1 of Massilistercora timonensis. Taxonomy (NCBI): domain Bacteria; kingdom Bacillati; phylum Bacillota; class Clostridia; order Eubacteriales; genus Massilistercora; species Massilistercora timonensis. The sequence goes on from NZ_DBGCJQ010000083.1 coordinate 332, forward strand.
ATAAAAAGTGTGTTTATGGCCGCCAGTGTACACCTGACTGTCCGGAATACAGCCCTTTCCACTGCTCAAGGCGCGACCGCTCCCCCGGCGCCTGCAACGGCTGTCCCAACTGGTCCCGCTGTCGTTTTGATAAATACCAGTACTCTCCAGAAAAGGCCCATAGGGATTACCGTACCACTCTGATCGACTCCCGGGAAGGTGTAAATCTTACCGTCCGGGAGGCTAAACAGATGACCGCTGTTATTGCTCCACTCCTGAAACAGGGGCAATCCCCTTATCAGATCGTTACGAACCATCCAGAACTTGGCATTTCAGAAAAAACGCTTTACAACTATATCGAAAACGGTGTTTTCCGCGAAATCGCCGACATCACTGTCCTGGATCTACGGCGGCAGGTATCACGCAAACTGCCCAGGAAAAAGGCCAAAACTTATAAGAAACGCACCGATAGAAAGTATCTTGAAGGCAGAACCTACAAAGATTATCAATCTTATCTTTCCGATCATCCTGAGGTTTTTGTTGTCCAAATGGATACCGTCTATAACGATGAAACAAACGGCCCCTTCCTTCAGACCTTTAAATTTGTGAGGGCCGGCTTCCTTCTCGCCTTATACCATGATGAGAAGACCTCCTCTTCCATGAAAGAAGGCATTGACATACTGGAAGGCATTCTTGGTACAGAACTGTTCCGCAAATACGTTCATGTCTTACTGACCGATCGCGGGGCGGAGTTTTCTGCCGCAGAAGCCATGGAGACATCCCGTGATGGTACAAGACGGACAAGGGTATTTTACTGCGATCCTATGCAGTCAGGACAAAAAGGCACGCTGGAGAACAAGCATATAGAACTCCGTTACATCCTTCCAAAAGGAACGGATCTGAAAGAACTCGGCCTGACCTGTCAGACCAGGCTGAATCTGGTTCTCAGCCATCTAAACTCCTCCCCCTGTAAGTTGCTTGGCAATAAAAGTCCGTTGGAACTGACAGAATTTATGTATCAGGATCTATATGAAAAACTGCTGGCTTTTGGCATCCATCCGATTGAAAAGGATCAGATCATCCTAAAGCCATACTTGCTCAAGTAGAGAACAGGTAGGGAACTAAAGCTGCCGATAAAAAAACAACAGGCGACTGTCAAAGAAAGAACATACCATCCACAGCAAGTGGAATTTAGTCCTACACCCTTAAAAACACCGACTAAAGTCCGCTTTTTTGTCATGCTCAAAAATCCTGTCTTTTTCAAGTAACCTGTTGTTTGCTTTATTTAGTGTAACACTTATTTCTGCTTAATAAAACAGAAAAAGCGGCACTCACTCATTTTGCAAGAGACAATATTTTCTGACACTTTTCTTTTTTCAATGATTGATCGTATATAATAAGATATCGGCGCATTCCGGAATTGAGAGCATCCCTGTATTTAATTCCAGATCATAGTTTTTTCTGTCTCGTGGATCTTTTTTTGTCCAGAATCTAAAGTAGGATTGCCTTTCCCTGTCATTTTCTTTCATCAGCGTCTTTGCCTCTGCTTCTGATACATGCTCCTTTTTCATAATTCTGTTAATTTTTTTGTTATACTGGATGAATAGATATATGTTCTAACTACATCCGGATGATATATTAAGATTTCAGTCGAGCAGCGTCCAATAAATACTGCTGGCCCTTCACCTGCAAGTTTTTTAATTGTCGCTTTCATACCGTCCCGCATTTTACAAAGTTCTGATCTGTCAGCATCTTCCGCATTTAAAGGAGTCGTCAGTATACTCCAAAGAAGATCATCCGTCTTCTTCTCATCATATTCTTGCAATTCTCCGATATTCAGTTCATATTCTTTTGCAGCCCGTACTAACAAATTTGTATCATAATAAGGTATTCCTGCCTTTTTCGCCACACTAATACCGATCTCTCGGCCACCAGATCCATATTCTCTTTCAATTGCTAAAGATTTCATAAATATTACCTCTCTTTAATACAGATAAACATAAGTACGTCCATAGCCATCTCGTAAAACCTGTCATATTTGATATCCTTCAATCTGAAATTTTCCTTTTGAAGTTTCCATTTCTCCCCGGATCAAGTCCATATTAATTTGGAATACCAGTTTATAATCTAATGTATAGGCATATGTCTGCAGCGTTCCCTGAATCCATCCCATCTTGTCATTATCCATTTCCCCGGAAACAGGGTTTGTATGCCGCAGAATCATCAGGCTGCCTTTGAGTTTTTTTCCTTCTTTGGTAAGAGAAAGTTTTCCTTCTCTTTTTCCAAGTTCTGTTTTCATAAAAATACAGTAAATCATACAAACCCTTCCTTAGCATTTTTTATCTAACGGAAATTTTCTTTGCTATTTCTGTAATCATACAGACTACATTATTTTCTCCCAATTGTGCAGAATTGAAAATCATGTCATAATCAGACGGTTTTTCCCAGTCACCGCCAGTATAATAATTATAGTAGGCTCTCCTCGCCTTATCTATTTTGCGGATTCGAGCGGCAGCCTGCTTTTCTTCAATTTTTTCCCGCTCCATGACTTTGTTTATCCTGTATTGCATGGGTGCTGTTATAAAAATATGAATCGCCAGATGACTGCTTTCCCTTCTGATAATATCGTGGGCACATCTTCCTACAACCACGCAGTCCCCTTTGTCTGCCGCTTCCAAAATTAATTCTTTTTGAGCCTCATACATGATATCATTCGCCGATTTTCCATAGTGTTCCTTCATGTTGCCTTCATAATAGGCTTCGTATATAAAAGGAGTGGTTCGCTCATCAGCTTTTTCCATTGCATGAGCAGGCAGACCGCTTTTCTCAATTGCCCGTTCTATCAAATACTTATCATAATAGTCAATCCCCATTTTTTCTGCCACTCTCTTAGCAATCACATGACCGCCGCTTCCAAATTGTCTTCCTATACAGATCACTTTGTTCATTACAATCATCCTATTCTGATTTAATTTCTTCTGTTGTAATAATAAATTTCACTTCGCCGTCCATATCTTTTTGTTTCCCTGAAAAAGACTGATATTCATATTCCGGGGAAGTCAAAATCTCCATTCGATCCAAAATTCCATCTAAGTTTTCCTCTACTGTAGTTGTTAAAGTATGTATTCCTTCTTCCTGGAATTCCTTCATCCCATCTGCCAATGTAAATGCGCCTTCACTTAATGCCGAAATTCCATTCTGCAACTGACTGCTTCCACTTTGCAAAGTACCCATACCGCTATTCAGCGTATCTGCGCCAGTTTCCAGTTCAAATGCTCCCATTCGCAGTTGCGGACTGCCTGCCGCCAAAGCACCTGCTCCGTCGGAAAGCTGGTTACTGAGTTCATCAAAACCGCCAATAAGCTGATCTGTGCCACCTTGTAAAGCACTTGCTCCCTGCACAATGGCGGGCGCATTTTGCTTCAGTTGCTCTGCTCCTGCCAAAAGCTGTGCATTACTTATATCCAAAGTTTTGATACCTGACTGCAGCCCTTCAATACCCTCAGCCGCTTCTGAAAAATTATCAGTTTCGCCGTCTAACAATTTAACATTTTCAGACAGAGAGCTTACCGCTCCATTTAGTTTTTTCATTCCAGCGCTTAACTGACCGGTAATATCCGTAAGCGTTCCCTGCATTTCTGTTATGTCCTGCAACTCTTCATTTTGTTCTTTCACGAGATTCAACTTTTCCCGCAGGTTTTCTGTTTTTGTCTGCATCTCCGAAATAGTGTCCTGCATTGTACTGCAATAGTCAGATAACTGCTGAGCAGATTCCGCCAAGTTTTCTGTATGAATGCGGACGTTTTCTGCTGAAACTGATGGAATCTCGATACTCTCTATTCTTCCTGTTTCTGCCGGTGCAACAGAAATATCACTTAATGAATCCGCTGCTGCATATAATGCATCTGCGCTGCTCTGGTCACCGGTTGTAGCCGCTGCTTCAGCCTGTGAACGCAGAGAAGCTCTCGCTGCTTCAATCTGACTATTCGCCTGATCCTGGGCATTGGAAGATATGTCGCTCGAAATCTGTTCTAAAGACATATTTTTCTCCTGAATCTGCGCATTTATATTTTCCGTTGCCTGACTCAGCGCCGTATCTATTTTCCCCTGTTCTGTTTCCTGCAAGGCTGCAAGCTGGCTGTTTACTTCATCAGCCTGTTTTTGTATACCACTCACTTTACCAGAGACCGCCTCCACCTGGCTCCCAATCCCGGTATCTGCCGTTTTAGCAAGTGCGTCTGAAGCCTCTGAAAGTTCCTTTCCTTCTTCTGCAAGTGTATTGAGTTTCTCAAGCATTGTCTGCATATCCGCACTATTCACAGCCTGATCCAAAGAATCCATGCCTTTGCTTAATTCTTCAACGGCTGCCAGGATATCTTCTTCGCTTGTTCCCTCTCCATCCAGCACATCATTTAACTGACCGATGGCTTTTTTTGTCTGTGACAGTCCATCAGAAAGCGGCGCCAATTGCTGTACTCCTGCTGAAAGCTGTTGTTCTCCCATAACATACTGCTCAACACCATCAGCAAGGGCAACTGTCCCATCTGCATATTCCTGGATTCCCAATATCACTGTATTTACCCCGTTCTGGTATTCCTTTACACTTCCTGTCATAATCCCCTTGTTTCCCAGGTATCGTTGGATTCCATTATTTAACTGATCTGCGCCTTCTGTATATGCATTGATTCCATCTGCCAGTTCCGTGCTGCCGCTTTGCAATATTTCAACACCATTTTTTAATTCACGGATGCCGTCATCAAACTTCTGATAATTGCTGTCCAGCTCATTGCTGCCATCGGCAAGTTCCTGTGTTCCATCCACTAATTGTAATGAAGCGTCTTCCAGATCGTCTAATGCCGTCTTAAGCTCCTCTGTGCTGTCGATTTCATCCATATTCAGATCCTGAAAGATATCAGAGGATGCGAATGTATACGTCTGGCCCATAGAAAAGTCGGTAACATCCGCTGTAATTTCCAGGCTTTCCGGTAAATTTAGGTCGTCAGTCAGCTCTTCGCTATCAATACCCAGGCTCTTCGCAAGCCCAGGCATACCATACCCAATAACTATATTCTTATCTCCATCCGAAATTACCTTGCCATTATCAATCATGACATTGCTGAATGTGTCTCCTGGCATAATGATTCCTGTCATCATCAGGAAAGGACTATATATCTCCTCTTCCTTCCCATTAATTTTTGCTTTCTGCTTTGTATTATTTTCATAATCGATCCGAATTTTCAGTTTCCCGCTCTGCCCTTTTAAATTTTCCGGAGAAATTTCTTTTCCATCAAGATAGTAAGTAAATGAAACTGAAACCGGTGGCTCTTCCTCACTCTGCCCGGTATAATAAATATCTTCGCCTTCCGTCTTCCAGATGATCTGATCGTTTTTTTCTGTATATTTTTCATCCCCTTTCACGTTCTTAATATTTTCCAGATTGCTCTGGTCTCTCAGTTCCGCCTGCTGTCCGGCATTTTTCAGCCAGTTGGAAACCGTAATCTTCTGATTTTCACCGGCAGCGTCTGCAGTAACATATACCGTTTCATCCTTAGATATTTCTGCACTCTCTGCCGCTTGTACACAAACCGGAGAGGCAGCCATCAGAAGAGACATACTTACTGCTGTTCCCTGGACAATTTTGTTTCTCAATTTTTTATTTCTGTTCATTATTTTAAGCCCCTTTCTTCGTTCCCAAAAAATTAATAGTAGTCTTACAGATTAATTTGTCGAATAACATATACATAGCCGGCAGTACCAAAAGTACCACGATCATGCTAATGATCGCTCCCCGTGCCAATAAAGTACAGATAGAACTGATCATATCAATGTTCGAATACAAGGCTACTCCATAAGTTGCCGCAAAAAAAGCGAGACCGCTGGTAATAATAGAAGGCATGCTCGTTCGATGTGCTATTGATATAGCTTCTTTCTTCTCGTGGCCGTTCTGTCTCTCTTTCTGATAGCGGGTAGTCATCAGTATCGCATAATCTACAGTTGATCCCAGTTGTATTGTTCCAACTACGATGCTTGCTACAAAAGGCAGGCTCACTCCCTGATAGTAAGGTATGGCCATATTCACCATAATTGCAAACTCTATCACCGCCACTAAAATTGCCGGAATTGAAATTGATTTAAATACAAGCATGATGATAATGAAAATAATAATTACGGAAACGCTGTTCACATTACGGATGTCTGTATCTGTAACCTCCTGCAGGTCATAGGTCAGCGGCGCCTCCCCGATCAACATAGCGTTCTCGCTATATCCCTTAATGATTGTATTCAATTCATCAATTTGTGCGTTTACCTCCGGTGTTGCTGTTTTATATTCCGAGCATATAAAGGTCAAGTCGTATTTATCACTCTCTAGCATAGACTTTACCTCATCCGGTATAGCTGAATCTGGTATTGCCGGCCCAACAAATGAATTAAGACTGATTGCCCACTCCACGCCATCTGCGTTTTGAATATCTTCCAGCATCTGCTGTTTGTCTTTTGCTTCCATATTCCGGTCAGACATAACCATATGAATCGTGCTGACGCCAAATGTATCTTCCATTTTTTCCGTCGCAACGCTGCTTGGAAGATCTTCTGGCAGGGACTTCGTTAAATCATAGTAAACTTCTGTATGATTGTTTCCATATACTGCAGGTATCAAAAGCACCAGAAATGCTGCCAGCCAGATTCCATAATGCTTCACAATAAAGGCCGAAGGCTTCTTCATATCACCAAATATTTTTTTATGGCTGGTTTTCTGGATCGGTTTATCAAAAACGAGCACAAATGCGGGGAGAATTGTAATACAGGCAATAACTCCAAGAATTACACCTTTTGCCATAACAATTCCCATATCCATACCTAAAGTAAACGACATAAAGCAAAGTGCGATAAATCCGGCCACAGTGGTAACAGAGCTTCCTGTCACAGACTTAAATGTATTGGCAATTGCATATCCCATGGCTTTATATCTGTCGGTTGGATAGTTTCTTTTCTCTTCCTCATAACTGTTTAAAAGGAAAATAGAATAATCCATTGTAACGCCAAGCTGAAGCACTGCCGCCAGAGCCTTCGTCACATAAGAAATTTCTCCCAGGAATACGTTAGTCCCAAGATTATATAAGATTGCCATCCCGATACTGAGCAGGAACAGCACTGGAACCAAAAAAGAGTCTGTTGTAAGGAGGAGTACAATAAAAGATAACAGCACTGCGATACCCACATAAATATTAACTTCTTCCTCGGATAACTCCTGCACATCCTCCAGCATAGAGGTCATTCCACTGATGAAACATTGTTCATTTGCCGCTTTTCGCATCTCCTTCACTGCATTTACTGCTGCATCCGAAGAAGATGTATCATCCAGCAAAACCAGCATCATAGTTGCATCTTCTTTAAAAAAGGCATTTCTGACTTCTTCTGGAAGCATTTCAATAGGAACATCAATATCCATTACATCGTCATACCATAGCACGTCTTTTACATGATCGATATCCTCAAACTTTTCTTCCAGTTTCTGGACATCTTTCATATCCATTCCCTGCACGATAACCATGGAAAAAGCGCCCATATCAAAGTCATCAACCAGAATATCCTGTCCTTTCACTGTTTCCAGATCCTCCGGCAGGTATGAAAGCAGATCATAATTGACCTTTGTCATGTTCATTCCTATTACAGAAGGAATTAATAACAGAATACTTACCAGAAGAATGAAGATCCGGTGTCTGGCAATCCATTGTCCTACTTTTATCAAGTAATTCACCCCTTTCATTTTTCATGTAAGATGATATCTCTGCTATGGATTTTTCTCAATCAATAGTATTATATCATTGTTCAATTTTTAGACATTTGTATAAAATTGTTTAAATTAATCTTGTAAACAAATGTCACACCATGTACAATAACAAAAGAGCATACAATGTGACAGAAAGGGATTGATTGTTATGAAAGACCATGCGACTCCAGCCTCACGCAGAACAAAAGATGCAATAGCATTTTCCCTGAAGAGGCTTATGGAATCGAAACCTTTGACTAAAATTTCGGTACGGGAAATTTTACAAGACTGTCAGATTAATCGGGGAACATTTTACTACCATTTTCAGGATATATATGATGTCGTCAAATATATCCTGGATAAGGAAGCCTACTCTTACCTGGAGTCTTACGCTACTCTTTTGACTTACGAAGATGCCGTTCGATTCGTCCTTGAGTATGCCCGATCTAACAAATATATTGTTCAATGTGCTTTGGATAGTTTTGCATATGAAGACTTGAGACATTTTTTTCACAAAGATATCTATCGTACCATCCATAATTCCATTCTGGATTTTGCAGAGGGACGGAATATCAGTAATAATTATCTGGATTTTCTGACTAATTTTTATACTTATGCACTGGTCAATCTGCTATTGGACTGGATTCGAGATGGAATGAAAGCAAGCGATGAAGAAATCATTAAAAATGTCCGTACAGTTGTTTCCGGAACGGTTGAAACAGCTCTTGATAACGCTGAAAAAGGACATTGCTGATAGAGCGGCTTCTCCTTATTCCCGCTGCACCAGCAATGTCCTGTCTTTATTTTTTCTTGTGCTTGCCACTTTTATTTTGACATTTTTCAAAGTGGAAATAAACTTTTCACTTCAGCAGAATGGAAAAAGTGAACATTATTTGTGAATTTTTATTCACGAAAATGAATTTCTGTGTTATAATAGATGAAATCAACTACGCGCGAAGGGGTGATGACATGATAAAAAAAGAAATGATAGCGATGCTGCTTGCAGGGGGACAGGGCAGCAGGCTTGGTGTTCTTACGGCGAAAGTGGCAAAGCCGGCGGTTGCGTTTGGAGGAAAGTACCGGATCATTGACTTCCCGCTCAGCAACTGTATCAATTCTGGAATCGATACCGTGGGTGTGCTGACCCAATATCAGCCCCTGCGTCTGAACAGCCATATCGGAATCGGGATTCCCTGGGATCTGGACCGGAATATCGGAGGTGTGACGATCCTGCCGCCGTATGAGAAGAGCAGCAACAGTGAGTGGTACACAGGCACGGCCAACGCCATTTACCAGAATCTGGACTATATGGAGTCCTTCCATCCGGACTACGTGCTGATCCTCTCCGGCGACCATATCTATAAGATGGATTATGAAGTGATGCTGGATTACCACAAGGAACATAAGGCGGACGTGACCATCGCCGCCATGCCGGTGCCTATGGAGGAGGCCAGCCGGTTCGGGATCGTGATCACCGACGAGGACGGACAGATTACGGAATTTCAGGAGAAGCCGCCCCAGCCCAAGAGCAACCTGGCGTCCATGGGGATCTATATCTTCAGCTGGCCGGCGCTCAAGGAAGCCCTGGTAGCGCTGAAGAACGAGCCGGGATGCGACTTTGGAAAACATATCATTCCCTACTGCCACGAGAAGGGGGAGCGGCTGTTCGCTTATGAATACAACGGCTACTGGAAAGATGTGGGGACCCTGGGTTCCTACTGGGAAGCCAACATGGAGCTGATCGACATTATCCCGGAATTCAACCTGTATGAAGAATTCTGGAAGATCTATACCAACAGCGATATCATCCCGCCTCAGTACATTTCCGGACAGGCGGTGATCAACCGGAGCATTATCGGCGACGGCGCGGAGATCTACGGCGAGGTGGACAACTGTGTGATCGGGCCCGGTGTTACCATCGGGGAAGGGACCATCGTCAGGGATTCCATCATTATGAAGGATGTGTCCGTGGGCGAGGGATGTGTGATCGACAAGGCGATCATCGCCGAGAGCGTGGAGATAGGCAGCCATGTGACGCTGGGCATCGGCGCGGACGTGCCCAATCAGCGCAAACCTGATATCTACGCGTTTGGCCTTGTGACCATCGGCGAGAATTCTGTCATTCCGGAAGGAGTGCAGGTTGGAAAGAATACCGCCATCAGCGGCGTCACTGCCAGGGAAGATTATCCGGACGGCGTGCTGGGAAGCGGAGAGACTTTGATAAAGGCAGGTGAGCGCTCATGAGAGCAGTAGGACTTATTTTAGCAGGCGGGAACAGTAATAAAATGAGGGAGCTGACTCAGAGGCGCGCGGTGGCGGCGATGCCGGTGGCCGGAAGCTACAGGGCCATTGATTTCGCGCTGAGTAATATGTCCAATTCCCATATCCAGAAGGTGGCGGTGCTGACCCAGTACAATGCCCGCTCCCTGAATGAACATCTGAATTCCTCCAAATGGTGGGATTTCGGAAGAAAACAGGGAGGGCTGTATGTATTTACCCCTACCATTACCGCGGACAATGGTTACTGGTATAGGGGGACGGCGGACGCCATCCACCAGAACCTGGATTTCTTAAAGAAATGCCATGAGCCATATGTGATTATCGCATCGGGAGATGCGGTGTACAAGATGGATTACAATAAAGTCCTGGAATACCACATTGCGAAAAAGGCGGACATCACGGTGGTGTGCAAGGAACTTCCGCCAGGCGAGGACGCCAGTCGGTTCGGCACGATCAAGATGAACGATACCATGCGGATCGAGGAGTTTGAGGAGAAGCCCATGGTGGCTAATTCCAATACCATTTCCACAGGGATCTATGTGATCCGAAGAAGACAGCTGATCGATCTGATCGAGCACTGCGCGGAAGAAGAGAGACACGATTTTGTAACCGATATCTTGATCAGATACAAGAATCTGAAGAAGATCTGCGGTTATAAAATAAAAGATTACTGGAGCAACATATCGACGGTGGATGCTTATTACAGGACGAATATGGATTTCCTGAAGCCGGAAGTAAGAAATTACTTCTTCAAGCAGCACCCGGATGTGTATTCGAAGGTGAGCGACCTGCCGCCGGCGAAGTACAACCCGGGAGCGGCCGTGAAGAACAGCCTTATCGCAAGCGGCTGTATCATCAACGGCACGGTGGAGAATTCCATTCTGTTTAAGAAAGTATTTGTCGGTAACAATTGTGTCATCAAGAATTCAATCATTCTTAACGATGTCTACCTCGGAGATAACACTTACATTGAAAACTGCATTGTAGAGAGTCGTGATACAATCAGGGCAAACACACGTCATATTGGGGAAAATGGTGTGAAAGTAGTTGTTGAAAAGGACGAGAGGTATGCACTCTAGTGCAGTGCCGAGGAAGAAAGGGGCAAAAGGAAGATGAAGATCACAGATGTACGCATGAGGAAGGTGGCAAAAGAAGGAAAATTAAAAGCAATCGTGTCCATTACGCTGGATGATGAATTTGCCGTTCATGACATCAAGATCATCGAAGGAGACAGAGGGCTGTTCATTGCAATGCCAAGCAAGAAAGTACTGGACGGAGAATATAGGGACATTGCACATCCGATCAATTCTGAAGTGAGGGAGAGAGTTCAAAGTGAGATCCTCCGGAAATATCAGGAGATGTTGGATAGCGAAGAGACAGAAAGTGAGGAAGAGGGAGCTTTTTAAGCCCCCTTTTCTTTCGCTGCAAAAGTCCTGGGTTTACGGTAAATATGGCGGTTCATGTTGAAAAACAGGGCCGGAAGTATTATAATGACAGTGTTTAAAAACGAAGGAGGATAAATCTATGATAAACGATTGCTACTATGACAATTTTGATCGGAAAGAAAACCTGCATTTTGACTCACAGACGGTGCATGGAGCCTTGGGGTATGATCCGATCACAGGGTCGGTCAGCTTTCCAATCTTTCAGACTTCTACGTTCCGTCACAGGGACTTTCAGATATCTACCGGGTATGATTATACCAGGCTGCAGAACCCAACCAGACAGGAGCTGGAGCGTACCATCGCCATCCTGGAGGAAGGGGAGGAAGGATTTGCATTTTCCAGCGGACAGGCAGCCAATATGGCAGTATTTGCACTGCTCAAACCCGGCGATCATGTAATGATGACCGACGACATTTACGGCGGTACTTTCCGTATGTGTGAGGATGTCTTCACGGCGGAAGGCTGTGAGTTCAGCTATCTTGACATGGGAGACATGGCTCGTGTGGAGGCGGCGTTCCGTCCGAATACGAAGATGATCTATATCGAGACGCCTACCAATCCGATGATGAAGGTTGCAGATATCCGCAAGATCGCTGAGTTTGCCAAGGAAAAGGGCGTGCTGTTTGTTGTGGACAACACGTTTATGACTCCGTATTTCCAGAAGCCGCTGACACTGGGAGCCGATATCGTGGTACACAGCGGTACAAAGTATCTCAGCGGACACAATGACGTGATCTCCGGTATCGTTGTCACCCGGGATCCCAAGCTGTCCGAGCACTTCCGTCTGCAGCTGAAGACCCAGGGAAATGGCCTTGCGCCCTTCGATTCCTGGCTGGTGCTGCGGGGACTGAAGACACTTTCCCTGCGTATGCAGCGGCATGATGAGAATGCAAGGAAGGTTGCCGCATGGCTGCGGGAGCAGAAGAAAGTGAAGAAAGTATATTATGTGGGCTTTGAAGATCATCCGGGATATGAAGTCAACCGGAAGCAGAGCTCAGGTTTTGGCGGAATGATCTCTCTTACCCTGGACAGCCCTGAGACGGCGAGAGCGCTGCTGGCCAATGTGAAGATGATCTTGTTTGCAGAGAGTCTGGGCGGGACAGAGACGCTGATCACCTATCCGCTTACACAGACCCATGAGTCGATCCCGCCGCAGATCCGGGAGAAGCTTGGAATTACCGAGAGCTTCGTGCGGATTTCTGTGGGAATCGAACATGCGGATGACATTATCGCGGATCTGGAGCAGGCGCTGGCTTAAGGAGAGAGAACATGAAACTGCCATTTACAAAGATGCAGGCTTACGGGAACGACTATATTTACATTAATGCCATTGAAAATGAGGTGGTGAACCCGGGCCTGCTTTCCAAAAAGATTTCTGACCGGCACTTCGGGGTGGGATCGGACGGACTGGTCCTGATCTGTGCCTCTGACGTGTGTGATTTTCGTATGCGTATTTTTAACCCTGATGGGACAGAGGCGGAGATGTGCGGGAATGCGCTGCGCAGTACGTCAAAGTATGTGTATGACAAGGGACTGACGCAGAAGGAGCAATTTACGGTGGAGACCATCGGCGGGATCAAGCGGATCACGCTGACGGTGCGCGACGGGGTGGCGCAGGATATCCGGGCGGATATCGGCAAGCCGATCCTGGAAGCGGCGAAGATCCCGGTGGACACCTCAAAGGAGCGGTTCCTGGAAGAGCCAATCCAGGCGGGGGAGAAGGAGTTTCTGGTATCCTCTCTTTCCTGGGGGAACCCTCATACCGTTACATTTGTGGACAATGTAGATGATGTGGAGATAGAGACCTATGGACCGCTGCTGGAGAACCATTCCCGGTTTCCCCAGAGGACCAACGTGACCTTTGCCCAGGTTGTGGATGACGGGCATATCCGGATCCGCGAGTGGGAGAGAGGGACCGGCGAGACGCTGGGCTGCGGCACCGGCTGCTGTACGGCAGTGGTGATCGGAGCTCTGCTGGGGAAATGCGGAAGAAACGTGGAGGTGACCCAGCCGGGAGGAGTGCTGAAGGTAGAACAGCAGGAAGACGGCACAGTGTTCATGCAGGGACCGTCCCATTTCGTCTTTGAGGGGGTATATGAGTATGAAGCTTAGAGAGCTGCTGGAAGGCGTGGCCTGCACCGGGATCCGGTGGCCGGAGGAAGAGGACTTTGACCAGGAGATCACAGGCATCACCAGCGATTCCAGGGAAGTGGCAGCTGGAGGCATGTTTGTGTGTATCCGGGGGTTCCTGGCAGACGGGCACGAATATATAGACAAAGCTATTGAGGCCGGCGCCGGAGCGGTGATCGTGGAAGAGATGCCGGAGAGACATCTGGACGCAGTGATGATCCAGGTGGAAGACTCCCGGGAGGCCATGGCGAAGATCGCGGCGGCCTGGTTCGGGCATCCGGCGGACCGGATGGTAATGATCGGACTGACCGGGACCAAGGGAAAGACCACCACGGCCCATATGATAAAGAAGATCCTGGAAGAAGCCGGGAAAAAGACGGGAATGATCGGAACCATCGGCGCATATATCGGGGCGGAGAAGATCCCAACCAAGAATACTACGCCGGGCCCTTATGAGCTTCAGGAAATCCTTGCTCAGATGGAGCGAGAAGGCTGTACCCATGTGGTGATGGAAGTGTCTTCCCAGGGACTGAAACAGCATCGGACGGATGGGATCCATTTTCGGTACGGTGCATTTCTCAATATTTCTCCGGATCATATCGGAGAAGGAGAGCATGCGGATTTTGCCGAGTATCTGTCCTGCAAGAAGCTTTTGTTCCGGCAGAGCCACTACGGGATCATCAATCTGGGAGATGCCCACGGGAAAGAAATGCTGGAGCTTACCGGACATCCGGTTACATTTTCCCGGGATCAGGGCGGGGACTACCAGGCGCATGACATCCGGAACATCTGGGAGCCGGGGCTTCTGGGGGTTTCCTTTGACCTTGACGGGAAGGAGAGCGCCCACATGGTGCTGAACATGCCCGGAGAGTTTAATGTGGAAAATGCACTGGCGGCCATAAGCGTGGCTAGGACCGAAGGGATTGATATGGAGACCGTGAGGGCGGCGCTGAAGAAGGTGTTTGTGAAAGGGCGTACCCAGCTGGTGCAGGACAGCGCTCACTTTACCAATATCATCATCGATTATGCCCATAATGCCCTCAGCATCGAGAGCCTTTTGCATCTGCTGAAGAGCTACCATCCAAAGCGGCTTATCTGTGTGTTTGGCGGCGGCGGAAACCGGCCGCGGCAGAGACGCCGGGATCTGGGGCAAGCGGCAGGAAAGTACGCAGATCTCACCATCCTCACCATGGACAATCCCAGGTTTGAGGATATGGATGATATCAACCGGGATATCATAGAAGGACTGGATGTATATAATGGCGTTTATCAGATCATTCCTGACCGGAAGGACGCGATCCATTACGTGATCGATCACTGCGGGAAAAATGATATTGTGGCGCTGATCGGAAAAGGACATGAAGAATATCAGGATGTCCGCGGAGTGAAATATCCATTTTCCGAGGAACAGGTTATCCGGGAATATCTTCAGACAAAATAGCGATCATAATGCAAAATCTTCAGGCGGCAGACGGAAAGTCAGCCGCCTTTTTGTAGTTGGATGGAGGAACTCCAGCCGGTAGGCACAGAGCATAAGCGGCAGACGTGCCGCCGGATCCGGTGAGCCCGGGCCGTATTTGAAATCCCCGACGATGGGGCAGCCCATGGCGGCCAGCTGGACGCGGATCTGGTGGTGGCGCCCCGTGTCCAGGTGAATGTCAAGCTCAGCAGGAAGCTCAGTTGGGGACGTGGTATTTTCGAAAATACCACGTCCCAGATTGAAAAAACCCTGTCCCTTTTTGACAATTGTATAATGCAGACGGGCAGATTTTGCCCCGGGAGTGTCTTTTGTGCATATCCGGGAGGTGTTACTGCGGGAATCTTTTACCAGGTAATCTTCCAGGGTGTCTTCTTCCCTGGGGGGGCGTCCAAAGACCAGGGCCCGGTAATATTTTCCAAATTGATGGCTGGTCAGCTGCTGGTTCAAGGCTTTGGCGGCGGCAGGCGTCCGGGCGAATACCAGGATGCCGGCTACCGGCTGATCCAGCCGGTGGATCAGAGCAAGATAGGGCGGTTGTCCGGAAGGGGATTGCCCGGCCAGATGATTTTTCAGAAGGCTTACCATGTCGGGTAAGCCGATTTTTTTGGTCTGAGTGGGAATACCTGCCGGTTTTACGCACACAATAATCTGGGGATCTTCATATAATATTTTCAGAGAAGTATGATCCATGACAGTCAGGCTCCTTTCTCGTGTTCTTGTCAGACAGTTATCATTAAAGCACAGAAACCGGCAGGATGCAATCCGGACAGGGGAGAAAAAAGGGAAGATTACAAGGGTTTTCCTTGACAAATAAAAGGGCTTGGCTTAAAATTACGTTTAACTCGATAGTTTTGGGCGATGAAGAGGAATAGTACATGTAAGCGGACATAAAGAGAGGAGATCATCTGGTGAAAGATTTCCGTCCTGAACTGCATGGAAACCCGCCTTGGAGCCTCTGCGTGAAAGCGCAGCGCAGGCCGGCGTTAAGGGCAAATGAAGCGAACTGCAGACGGTCTGCAGTTAACGAGGGTGGTACCGCCGAGCTTTTCGGTCCCTTTTGGGGAGCGAAAAACCCGGCGTTTTCTTTTGCCGGAAGCTCCCGTTAGATCATCATGCGGGGCAAGGGGCCCCGGGGAAAAGAAAAGGAGAAAAGAGTATGGCAAAGGAAAAAATGGTCAAAAACATCACATCCCGCGAGGAGAATTTTGCACAGTGGTACACAGACGTTGTGCGGGAGGCAGAGCTGTGTGATTATTCCAGTGTAAAAGGTTGTCTGAACTATCTTCCCAACGGCTACGCCATCTGGGAGCTGATCCAGGCAGATCTGGACCGCCGGTTTAAAGAGACTGGCGTGGAAAATGTATGTCTTCCAATGTTGATCCCGGAGAGCCTTCTGGAGAAGGAAGCAGACCACGTGGAAGGCTTTGCGCCGGAGGTTGCGTGGGTAACCCATGGCGGAATGGAGAGACTGCAGGAGCGGTTCTGTATCCGTCCTACTTCCGAGACCCTGTTCTGCGATCTGTGGGCCAAGAGCGTGCGCTCTTACCGTGATCTGCCGAAGGTATGGAACCAGTGGAACTCCGTGCTGCGCTGGGAGAAGACTACCCGGCCTTTCCTTCGTTCCAGAGAGTTCCTGTGGCAGGAGGGACACACCCTTCACGCTACCTATGAGGAAGCAGAAGAGCGGACTATCCAGATGTTCCACGTATATGAGGACTGCTACCGTGAGACCCTGGCGATCCCGTTTGTATCCGGAAGAAAAGCAGAGCACGAGAAATTTGCCGGCGCTCAGGATACCTACACCATTGAGGCGCTGATGCACGATGGAAAAGCACTGCAGTCCGCCACCAGCCATTTCTTCGGAAGCGGCTTCCCGGATGCATTTGGCATTAAGTATGTAGATAAGAATAATCAGCTTCAGAGCGCTTACGAGACTTCCTGGGGATGGTCCACCAGAAGCATCGGAGCCCTTATCATGGTACACGGCGATGACGACGGACTGGTGCTGCCGCCTCATGTAGCGCCGGTAGAATGCCGGATCATTCCGATCGCACAGCATAAAGAAGGCGTTCTTGACCGGGCATTCGCACTGCTGGATGAACTGAAGAAAGCCGGATATCGTGTGAAGATCGACGATTCCGACAAGAGCACCGGCTGGAAATTCGCTGAGCAGGAGATGCTGGGAATCCCGACCCGTATCGAGATCGGCCCGAAAGACCTGGAGAAGAACCAGGTAGTTGTAGTACGCCGGGATAACCGCGAGAAGACGGTAGTATCTCTGGATGAGATCGCGGTAAAACTTCGCGAGATCCTGGAGCAGGAGCAGCAGGATATGTACGATAAGGCAAATGAATTCCTGCAGAACCATATCGATACCGCAACCACCATGGACGAGATGGAAGAGAAATTCAAAGCCAACCGTGGCTTTGTAAAAGCCTGCTGGTGCGGAGATCCGGAATGCGAAGGAGAAGTAAAATACGTGACCGGCGGCGCGGCAACCAGATGTCTGATCGAAGATGAAGAAATGATCTCCGATAAATGTATCTGGTGCGGAAAGCCTGCGAAACACATGGCATATTGGGGAAAATCTTATTAATTTATTTTAATTGGGGACGTGGTATTTTTGAAAATACCACGTCCCAGATTGAAAAAACCCTGTCCCTTTTTGAAAGGAGGGTATAAATGCCGAGAAAAGCGAGGCAAAAGAGCGGGACGGGATTTTATCATGTTATAGCCAGAGGGCTGGATAAAGAACCTGTTTTTCAGACCGGGGCAGAGAAAAGGCGGATGCGGGAAATTATCAGGGAAAATCTGGAGAAGTATCAGGTGTCCGTTTACGCTTATTGTCTGATGTCAAATCACATTCATCTGCTTGTCAAGGCAGATCTAAAAAACTTATCACTATTCATGGCTAAAATCTTAGCCAAGTATGCCCATTATTATAATTACAAACATCATCGGACTGGATATGTATTCCAGGGACGATTCCGGAGCCAGTGTATTGAGAGCGAGGCATATTTCTGGAATTGCCTGCGCTATGTTCATTTAAATCCTGTGAAGGCAAATTTATGTAAACGACCTGCAAGTTATCCTTACAGCAGTATGACTGAATATATGGATGTGAAGAAGCAATTGCTGTTAGATGCAAAGGGTCGCGAAATGTTCCGCAGCAGGTTTTATCGCTGGAAGGAATTTGAAGAATTCCACCGTGCAAGTTGTGGAGACTTTTTCATAGATATACGAGAAGAAGAATTCGCTCAGAGAAAAGCAATTGCAGAAGAGGTCTTACGGCAACTGCAGGAAGAAAAAGGACTGTCTGCAGAAGAAATCCTTGACCAGGTGGAAATGCGGGATTTCTTTGAAAAAAACTTGCGGGAAACATTTGGCATTTCAAGAGACAAAATCAGAAAAATCCGGGAAGCAATTGAAAAGGAACTTATTCGGAAAGAGAAATAAGCGGAATGGGGACAGGGTATTTTCAATCTGGGACGTGGTATTTTTAAAAATACCACGTCCCCAATTAAAAAATATGGTATGATTAAAGGCATGGAGGGAACCGCATGAATGTATTGAGGATAGATTTACCGGAAAAAGTGAATCGAGTGATCGGGGTCTTGCAGCAGCATGGTTTTGAAGCTTATGCAGTAGGGGGGTGTGTTCGGGATTCGATTTTGGGGCGGATGCCGGAAGACTGGGATATCACTACTTCTGCCCAGCCGGAGGAGGTCAAGGCGTTGTTCCACCGCACCATCGATACGGGGATCCAGCATGGGACTGTTACAGTGCGTATGAGCGGAGAAAGCTTTGAGGTGACCACATACCGGGTGGATGGGGAATACGAGGACGGACGTCATCCAAAGGAAGTGACTTTTACCAGCAGGCTGGAGGAAGACCTGCAGCGACGGGATTTTACCATCAACGCTATGGCGTATAATGAGAGGGACGGACTGATAGATGTTTTTGGGGGGATCGAGGATCTGGAATCTGGCGTGATCCGGTGTGTGGGAAATCCGGAAGAACGGTTTTCCGAGGACGCCCTTCGGATCCTGCGGGGAGTCCGGTTTGCGGCGCAGCTGGGATTTGCCCTGGATGAAGCAACTAGAGAAGGAATGCGAAACCTTGCGCCTACACTGAAAAAGATCAGCGCGGAGCGGATACAGGTTGAGTTGGTGAAAATGCTGGTTTCTGACCGGCCGGAGCTTCTGGGAGAAGCCTGTGAATTGGGGATCACCGCCTGGTTCCTGCCGGAATTTGACCGGATGATGGAGACAGAGCAGGAAACACCCCATCACATGTATAATGTGGGGGAGCATACCCTGCATGCCATGAAAAATATACGCAGTGATAAAGTGCTGCGGCTGACCATGCTCCTCCACGATATGGGGAAGCCTGCGCTGAAGACCATGGATTCCGCGGGTCGGGCGCATTTTAAGAAACATGCCGCCGAGAGCGAGGTTTTGGCCAGACAGATCTTGCGGAGGCTGAAGTTTGACAATGACACGATCTATAAAGTCTGCAGGCTGGTGCACTTCCACGATTACCGGATGGAGGCAACCCAGCGGAATGTCCGCCGGGCGATGAACCGGATCGGGGAAGAGCTGTTCCCGGCATATCTGGAAGTGCGTCGGGCGGATGTGCTGGCGCAGAGCATGTATAAGCGGGAAGAAAAGATTCAAAATCTGGATGAAATCGAGGCGCTGTATCAGAAGATAAAAGAAGAAGAGCAGTGCGTTTCCCTGCGAACGCTGGCGGTATCCGGGAAAGACCTGCTGGAAGCAGGGATGACGCCGGGCAGGGAAATCGGCGAGAAACTGGAGGAATTGTTGGAGCTGGTGTTGGAATCTCCGGAACTTAACACCAAAGAAGAGCTGTTAAAGCATTTGTAAGTTCAAAAAGGGACAGGGTATTTTCAATCTGGGACGTGGTATTTTTAAAAATACCACGTCCCCACTCATATTTCCCCTGGGGAATTCATAAGTTTAGAGAGAATATGTGAGAGCGAGCGCAGGGGATTGGTATGCAGGAATATGAGCGGTACGTGCTGGAACAATATGATATTGACGTCAACAGCACCCATAAGATCAGGGGTGCTGTTTTATGCGAGACGGATCAGGGGCCGTTCCTGCTGCGCGAGACAACGACAGCGCCGGCCAGGCTGCAGGCGCTGTGCGGGCTGTATGAAGACCTGCGCCGGCAGGGGTATCTGAATGTGGACGCTGTTGTTCCAAACAAAGCGGGAGAGTATGTTACTGTGCTGGAAGACGGCGGCCGTTATCTGCTGAAGCGCTGGTTTCAGGGGCGGGAATGTGACCTGCGCCGCCCGGCGGAGATCTTAAGCGCTTCGGGGAACCTGGCCAAACTTCACCTCCTGCTGCGGAGCGGGGAGCGAGAAGGGCTGACGGCGGCGGAATCTCTGGAAGAGGAATACAGGCGGCATGACAGGGAATTGAAGAAGGTGCGTAAGTTTGTGCGGGAAATGTCTCCCAAAGGGGAATTTGAGGCGGCCTTCCTGAAATGTTTTGACCAGATGTATCGTTGGGCCCATGCGGCGGAAGAGCTTCTGAAACAGTCTTCCTACAAGGCTTTTTATCAGGAAAGTATTCAAAACTATCATGTAGTCCACGGAGAATACAACTATCACAACATTCTGATGATCCGGGACGGGTACGGGAGGCAGGAGATCGCCACCGTCAATTTTGAACAATATAAAAGTAATGTACAGGTGGAGGATCTCTATTATTTCCTGCGGAAGGTAATGGAGAAGCAGGGCTGGAAGGAGCGCCTGGGAGACGGGATACTGAATGCTTACTCGGCCATCTCTCCCCTTGGAGAGCGGGAAATGGAGTATCTGAAGATCCGCCTGGCCTACCCGGAGAAATTCTGGAAGACGGCTAACGCCTACTACCGCTCCAACAAGGCGTGGATCTCTGCCAAGAGCATTGAGAAACTGACTACTGCCATCGCCCAGACCCGGGAAAAGGAGCGGTTTTTAAATCAGATATTTTCTTTCCATTTATAAGATCCTGTTGTATAATGAGAGCATGAAAAACAGGAGGTGCCCAAAATGGAATATCGTGAAAAATACGAGGAGTGGCTCAGCAATCCGTACTTTGATGAGGCGACAAAGGAAGAGCTTCGCGCCATCGCTGGAGATGAAGGGGAGATCAAGGAGCGTTTTTACAAGGATCTGGAATTTGGAACCGCAGGCCTGCGGGGTGTGATCGGCGCGGGGACCAACCGGCTGAATATTTATACCGTACGCAAGGCCACCCAGGGACTGGCAAATTATATCTGCAAGAACAACGGACAGGACAAGGGAGTTGCCATCGCTTACGATTCCCGCCGGATGTCTCCGGAATTCGCGGACGAGGCAGCGCTTTGCCTGGCGGCCAACGGGATCAAAGCCTATGTGTTTGAGTCCCTGCGCCCCACGCCGGAACTGTCTTACGCGGTGCGTTTTCTTGGCTGTATCGCCGGGATCAATATCACTGCCAGCCATAACCCGCCGGAGTACAACGGCTACAAGGTATACTGGGAAGACGGGGCTCAGATCACGCCGCCTCACGACAAAGGGATCATGGATGAGGTGCGGGCGGTCACCGATTATAATACGGTAAAGACGATGGAACTTGCCCAGGCGAAAGCAGCAGGGCTTTATCAGACCATCGGTGCGGAAGTGGACGACGGCTACATCAGCGAGCTGAAGAAGCAGGTGATCCACCAGGATGCCATCGACGCGGTGGGCAGCGAACTGAAAATTGTATACAGTCCGCTTCACGGGACTGGAAATATCCCGGCCAGAAGGATCTTAAGAGAACTGGGATTCAAGAACGTATACGTGGTGAAAGAACAGGAGCTTCCAGACGGAGATTTCCCCACAGTTTCCTATCCTAATCCGGAGGCCAAGGAGGCCTTTGAGCTGGGCCTTGGGCTTGCGAAAGAAGTGGATGCGGATCTGGTGCTTGCCACAGACCCG
Organism: Massilistercora timonensis; assembly: GCF_048354975.1. NCBI lineage: Bacteria > Bacillati > Bacillota > Clostridia > Eubacteriales > Massilistercora > Massilistercora timonensis. The sequence continues at coordinate 22,393 of NZ_DBGCJQ010000083.1, forward strand.
GACGCAGACCGTCTCGGCGTCTACGTGAAAGACAGTAAAACCGGAGAGTATAAGGAGCTTACCGGAAATATGTCCGGCTGCCTCCTGGCGGATTACGAGATCGGCCAGAGAAAAGAGCTCTACGGTCTGCCGGAGGACGGATATCTGATTAAGACCATCGTGACCTCCAACATGGCGGACGCCATCGCCAAATCTTACGGAGTCGGCCTGATCGAAGTGCTCACCGGATTCAAATACATTGGGCAGCAGATCCTGGGATTTGAAACCACCGGAAAGGGCCATTATCTCTTTGGATTTGAGGAGAGCTACGGCTGCCTGATCGGCACCCACGCCAGAGACAAAGACGCCATCGTGGCCACAATGGCGCTGTGCGAGGCGGCGGCTTATTATAAAACCAAAGGTAAGACCCTGTGGGACGCTATGGTGGACATGTATGAGAAGTACGGCTATTACAAAGACGCCATCCAGTCCATCACATTGAAAGGGATCGAAGGCCTTCAGAAGATCCAGGAGATCCTGGAGACTCTGCGCAAGAATCCGCCGATGGAAGTGGGCGGCTATAAAGTGGTGAAGGCCCGGGATTACCAGGCAGATACCATCCGGGATATCGCCACCGGCGAAGTGACCTCCACCGGCCTTCCGTCCTCCAACGTGCTCTACTATGATCTGACCGATGACGCATGGCTGTGCGTAAGGCCTTCCGGAACCGAACCGAAGGTGAAATTCTACTACGGGATCAAGGGAACATCCCTGGAAGACGCGGATGAAAAGTCGGACAAACTGGGGAAAGAAGTCCTGGCGATGATAGACGCCATGATGTAAACGGTAAAAAATGCCGAAAAGCCTTGGAAATGCGGCGAAAAAGAGAAATCTCCTTGACAAATAAGGGGAAAACGGGTATAACAGTAACTAAAGGCGGCGGAACACAGGAGTGTTGAAGCCGCTGTAAAATCTGTAGAATTAAAATAAGGGATTCTATAATGAAACAAGAGGAGGAAATTATCCATGAACAAAACAGAATTAGTTGCAGCAATCGCAGACAAAGCGGAACTGTCCAAGAAAGACTCGGAGAAAGCTTTAAAGGCTTTTGTTGATGTAGTAACTGAGGAACTGAAGAAAGAGCACAAGATCCAGCTGGTTGGCTTCGGTACTTTCGAAGTTAGCAAGAGAGCTGCAAGAGAGGGAAGAAATCCTCAGACTGGCAAGACCATGAAGATCGCGGCTTGCAAGGCTCCTAAGTTCAAAGCTGGAAAAGCACTGAAGGACGCTGTTAATAAATAATTGAAAGAGTTCTGTAAGGCAGAGAGTCGGCAAGGCTCTCTGCCTTTTGCGTTAAGGAGGAATTTATGAGACTGGATAAATTTTTGAAGGTTTCCCGGCTGATCAAACGGCGGACGGTAGCCAACGAGGCCTGTGACGCGGGCCGGGTACTGGTCAACGGAACGGTGGCCAAGGCGTCGGTGAAAGTAAAAGCAGGAGACGTGATCGAGATCCATTTCGGGACAAAGACCGTGAAGGTGGAGGTGCTGGATATCCAGGAGACCACTAAAAAAGAAGAGGCGAAAGAATTGTTCCGGTATCTGTAATAAAGAAGAACAACCTTTCATAAGATGATTAAGAAAGGTTGTGAGGCGCATGGAAGAAAAAAATATACAGAAGAACCATAAACTGGTGGTAAACAACCGCAGGACCAGCCTTGTGACGGGAGTGCTGGATGTGCTGTCCTTTGATCTGGGGGAGGTTCTGCTGGAGACCCAGCAGGGGATGCTGATGGTCAAGGGGTCAGATCTCCATGTCAACCGGCTGAGCCTGGAGAAGGGAGAGGTGGACCTGTCGGGAAATATTGACAGCATCGCCTACTCAGATGCCCAGCCGGGAGGGAAATCCGGCGAAAATCTGTTTTCCAAATTGTTCCGGTGAGCAAGATGCCACAGATCGGAGCGGAGGTTGCAGGATTCCTTCTGGCAGTGATCGCAGGCGGGGTGGCCCGGCTTTTGTATCAGAGTCTTGTCTGTTTTCGGGAACTGGTGCGGCACAGTTATCTTGCCATGGGGATCGAAGATATTTTGTACTGGATGGGGACGGCAGTTTATTTCTTTGTGCAGATTTACCATACAAGTTCTGGTGGTATCCGGTGGAGTTTTCTACTAGGATGTGTGGGTGGAGCAGCTTTTGCCTCGTTTTTAATCAAAAAAATCGAAAAAATCGGAAAAAAAATCTACATGCGAAAACAGAATAAATTTTCTGAAAATCTTGCGGGAAAAAAGAAAAGAAGCTAAGATATCTTTATTAGGGGTAAGTATAATATCGGAAAGATTTCCGAAGAGGGTGAGTTAATAATTATGAGTGGTATGAAAGAAAGACAGCGAAGAAGGCGGTCTAAAAAGCGTGCCCGTCAGTATCGTCACAGTATGCTGGCAGTATGTGCAGTTCTTGTGTTCCTGGTGGCGGCCTTGTCAGTGAATGCTTTTCAGCTTCGGGTGAAGGCTCAGGAATATCAGATCCAGGAGACGGAACTGGCGGAACAGATCGAAGAAGAAAAGGGCCGGGCGGCTCAGATCGATGATCTGGAGGCTTATGTGGGCACCGACGAATATGTAGAAGAGATCGCAAGAGAAAAGTTTGGCCTTGTCCATGAAAATGAGATCATTTTTGAGGCGAAATAGGCGCAGGTACAGAAGATGAGCTTTGGGATGAAGATCCCAAAGCTTTTTTGTATTTGGAAATCAATAAAGGGGAGAGTATAAATGACGGAGATTTTTTTGAATCCTTATGTGATCCAGATGGACAAGTTTGCAGATTCCCTGATCCATCTGTCCCGCACATTTCTGTCTCTGGAGAGTTATAAGGGGACCTTTTCCAAAGAGGAATTTGAGGAGATGTTTGTAAGGATCACGGATCAGGTGTGCGGAGAATGCGAGAAGCGTAAGCGCTGTCTCCAGGAGAACCGGGTCTATACATACCAGCTGATGTATGAGATCCTCTGCGGGGTGGAGGAATACGGGGCGGAACTGAGCACGGAACTGAAGCGGAAGCTTCAGAAGCGTTGCATCCGCGCGCCCCGGTTCCTGCGGGAGACGCTGGAAGTTTTTGAGAGCGCCAAGCAGGTATTGCTGTGGAACCACAAGATCGCCGAGAGCAGGGAGGGGTATGCGGGCCAGTTGAACAGCTTTGCCAAATTGATCCAGTATACCACCCGGGAGCTGGACGCTGGTATTTTCGAGGATGGTCATCTGGAGAAGAAGTTGAAGAACCACTTAAGGAAAGCCGGAGTCAAGATGCTTTCTTCTGTCTTTTTTGTGACAGAAGAGGGCAGGTATGAACTTCACCTGACGGTGAAGGCACCGAAAGGACAGTGCATTACCACCAGAGATCTTGCCCGGGAGGCCGGGATCTGCCTGGGAAGGACCATGGCGCCCCGGCAGGGGGAGCGGCCTCTTCTGGGGGAGGAGTACGCTACGGTGGCCTGTGTGGAAGAATCCCGGTTTCATACGCTGCAGGGGGTGGCCAAGATCGGGAAGAACTGCGAGACCATCTCCGGGGATACTTTTCTTCTGACAGATCTTCCCGGAGGGAAGAAGGGGGCGGCCCTATCTGACGGCATGGGATCCGGGGAGAAGGCCTGCCAGGAGAGCACCATGGTGGTGGAGATGCTGGAGGAACTTCTGGAGGCGGGGTTCCCGGCGAAGACGGCTATCCAGATCATGAATACGGCCCTGGTGATCGGCAGGGACGAGGTGCGGTTCTCCACGGTGGATGTCAGCCTTTTCGATCTTTACAGTGGCGTCTGTGAGTTTGTAAAGGCCGGGGCGTCGGCTACCTTTATCCGGAGAAAAGACCGGGTGGAGCGGATCGTTTCCACCACCCTTCCCATTGGGGTGATCCGGGAGATCGAGATCGATGTGGAGCGACGGCAGCTGGAGAACGGGGATTTTGTGGTGATGGTGACGGACGGAGTGATGGACGCCCTGCCGGCGGGGGAGCAGGAGGAACTGATGGAGACGTTCCTTCTGGAGACGGCCACCAATAATCCAAAGGAATTGGCCCACCATCTTCTGGGACGGGTGCTGGAGCGAAGCGGGGAACTGCCCACCGACGACATGACGATCCTTGCGGTGGGGATCTGGAAGCGATAAGAACCTTGCTTTTTCGGGAAATATTATATATAGTTTAAGAAAAAGCAAAAGGCGAAGGCGCAGTATGTATCAGAGGGTAAAAGCATATGTAGAGGCTTATCATATGCTGGGAAAAGAAGATCGTGTGATCGCAGGCATATCCGGAGGCGCAGACTCCATATGCCTTCTTTTCGTGCTTCTGGAACTGAAAAAGGAACTGGGATTCGACCTTGTTGCAGTCCATGTCCATCACGGGCTGCGGGGGGCGTCGGCAGACAGGGACGAGGCCTATGTGCGGCAGGTGTGCAAGGAGCAGAGGGTTCCTCTTGAGGTTTTCCGCAGGGATGTAAGAGCCTATGCCAAAGAGAGGGGCCTTACAGAAGAAGAGGCCGGCCGGGAGGTCCGCAGGGAAGCATTTCTGGAATGCGCGGCCCGGCGGGGCGCCACCAGGATCGCTTTGGCGCACCATCGCAATGACAACGCGGAGACGGTTCTCTTTCACCTGTGCCGGGGGAGTTCTCTGGAAGGACTTTCGGGGATCCCGCCGGTAAGCGGCTGCTGGATCCATCCCCTCTTGTGCGTGGACCGCCGGGAGATTGAATCATATCTGGAAAAACGGGGAATATCTTATTGTACGGATGAAACCAACCGGGAGATGTGCTACACACGGAACCGGATCCGGGGGCGGGTGATCCCCTGCCTGGAGGAAAATGTGAATCCCAGGGCCATGGAGCATATCGCGGATACGGCCCAGCGGCTTCGCCTTGCGGCGGAGTTTGTCCGGGAGGAGGCGGGAAAATGCCGGCAGGTTTGTGTCCGGCAGGAGAAAGACGGAGAAATTTTGCTGGAAGAACCTTTCCGGAAACTTTCTTTGTTCCTGCGCCGGGAGGTGCTCTATGAGACCATCTGCAGGGCGGCGGGGACCCGAAGAGACATTGGCGCAGTGCATGTGAGCCTGGCAGAAGGGCTGCTGGAAAAGCAGGTTGGAAGGCGCATTGATCTGCCCGGTGATGCCGGGGCCGAGCGATGCTATGAGGGACTGCGGTTCTTTCGTAAGAGCCAGGGAGACCTTCCGGAGGTTCCGGGGGAATTTAAAATGCGCGTCTTTGATCGTCCGGAAGGAATGGAGGGAATTCCACAAAAGACCTACACGAAATGGTTTGATTATGATATAATAAAAAATACTGTAAAAATAAGGCACCGGCAGGCCGGAGATTACCTGACCATCAACAGCCAGGGCGGCAGGCAGAAGCTGAAGCAGTATTTTATCAATGAGAAGATCCCAAGAGAAACGCGGGACCGGATCTGGCTGGCGGTGGACGCGGACCACGTGATGTGGGTGGTGGGATACCGTCAGAACCAGGCGTATCAGATCACAGACAAGACCAGAAGGATTCTGGAAATTGAATTTTGCGGAGGAAAAAGCGATGGCAGAGACAGTGAGAGTAATGATTGAGGAAGAAGCGGTAGAGAAGAGGATCCGGGAGCTGGGAGAGATGATCAGCCGGGATTACGCAGGGAAGCAGGTGCATCTGATTTGCGTCCTGAAGGGCGGCGTTTTCTTCATGTGTGAACTTGCCAAAAGGATCACGGTTCCCGTGTCCATGGACTTTATGAGCGTGGGGAGCTACGGGGACGGAACTTCCTCCAGCGGTGTGGTGAAGATTGCCAAAGACCTGGATGAGACTCTGGAAGGAAAGGACGTTCTGGTAGTGGAAGATATCATTGATTCCGGAAGAACCCTCCACTATCTGCTGGAAGTTCTCAAAAAACGGCAGCCAAAGAGCATGAGACTTTGTACCCTGCTGGACAAACCGGACCGGCGGGTGGCTGATGTGAAGGTAGATTATGTGGGATTTGAGATCCCAGATGAATTTGTAGTGGGATACGGGCTGGACTATGCGCAGAAGTACCGGAACCTGCCTTACATCGGAGTTGTAGAAGGTCTGGAATAGAAAGGGGTTAGACATTGAAGGACGGAAAAAACAGAGGGATAAGCGGCATTACCCTGCTGATCTTTATCCTGTTTGTATTCGGCGTTCTCTGGTTTACCAATCAGTTTGACCAGAGAGAGCGGGAGATCACCTGGGAGGACTTTACGAAGCTGACCCAGGAAGGGAAGGTGGAGTCCTACCTGATCCGGCAGAATAAAAATGTTCCCACCGGCCGGGTGGAGATCCAGCTGGAGGGCCGGAACGGCGAGGCAGGAGAGATCAAATATCTCTATGTGTCGGATGTAAATGAGCTTCAGGATTATCTGAGGGATAAGAACATCGAATATCAGATCACGGATGTGCCGCGGGAGAGCCTGTTCATGACCACCATCATGCCTATGCTGATCATGCTGGCGGGGATCCTGATCATTTTCTATCTTATGAACCGGCAGGGCGGCGGAGCCAATTCCAAGGCCATGAATTTCGGCAAGAGCCGGGCAAGGATGAGTACGGAAAATGACAAACAGGTGACCTTCGCCCAGGTGGCGGGGCTGAAAGAAGAGAAGGAGGAGCTGGAGGAGATCGTGGATTTCCTGAAGGCGCCGAAGAAATATATCCAGGTGGGGGCCAGAATCCCCAAGGGGGTGCTTCTGGTAGGCCCTCCGGGAACCGGTAAGACTCTGCTTGCCAAGGCGGTGGCGGGGGAGGCCGGCGTGCCTTTCTTTACCATCTCCGGATCGGATTTCGTGGAAATGTTCGTGGGCGTGGGCGCTTCCCGTGTGCGGGATCTTTTCGAGGACGCCAAGCACCATGCCCCCTGTATTGTCTTTATCGATGAGATCGACGCTGTGGCCCGGCGAAGAGGCACCGGCATGGGCGGCGGCCATGACGAGAGGGAGCAGACCCTGAACCAGCTCCTGGTGGAGATGGACGGATTTGGGGTCAACGAAGGCATTATCGTAATGGCGGCCACCAACCGGGTGGATATCCTGGATCCGGCGATCCTGCGTCCGGGGCGCTTTGACCGGAAGGTTATGGTTGGAAGGCCGGATGTGCAGGGCCGGGAAGAGATCTTAAAGGTACATGCAAAGGGGAAACCTTTAAGTGAGGAAGTAGATCTGAAACAGATTGCCCAGACCACCGCCGGATTTACCGGGGCGGACCTGGAGAATCTGTTGAATGAAGCCGCCATCCTGGCGGCAAAGGAAGACCGGATTTATCTGAAACAGGAAGATATCCGGAAAGCATTTGTAAAAGTGGGCATCGGCGCGGAGAAGAAGAGCCGGGTGATCTCAGAGAAAGAGAAGAAGATCACCGCCTTCCACGAGGCGGGGCATGCCATTTTGTTCCATGTGCTCCCGGATGTGGGACCGGTCTACAGCGTATCCATCATTCCTACCGGGTCGGCGGGGGGCTATACCATGCCGCTTCCGGAGAAAGATGAGATGTTCAATACCAAGGGGAAAATGCTTCAGGACATCACGGTGGCCCTTGGCGGCCGGGTGGCGGAAGAGGAAGTGTTTGACGATATTACCACCGGGGCGTCCCAGGACATCCGGCAGGCCACCAGCCTTGCCAAGTCCATGGTGACCAAATTTGGTATGTCAGAAGCGGTGGGTCTGATCAATTATGACAACGACAGCGACGAGGTCTTCATTGGCAGGGATCTTGCCCACGCCTCCCGGGGATACGGGGAGAGTGTGGCGACCACTATCGACCAGGAAGTAAAACGGATCATTGACGAGTGCTATGCCAGAGCGAAACAGATCATCCATGAGTATGACGACGTGCTTCACAGCTGCGCGGATCTTCTGTTGGAAAAGGAGAAGATCTCCAGGGATGAATTTGAGAGTCTGTTTGAGGGCAGAGCGTAGAGAGGATTGATTTGCATGAAGGAACAGGCTTTATTTTGCGACGGGACCGGGGGGTATGTGATCCCGCCGGAACCGAAGTGTAACCAGACGGTTACACTTCGCTTTCGTACGGCAAAAGACGACGTACAGCGTGTGCGCCTGATCACAGGCGTAGGCGGATACGAGATGGAGAAAGCGGAGACAAAAGGAGAGTTTGATTACTATACTATTGACTGGAAGCTGAATGAGGAGGCGTTTTCCTATTGCTTTGAGATCTGGGACGGGAAAACGGTCTGTTATTATAATCAGTGCGGAACAGCAGGAGAGATCGTGGAGTTCTACAACTTCGTCATCGTTCCCGGATTTTCCACACCGGACTGGGCCAAAGGGGCGGTCATGTACCAGATCTATACGGACCGGTTCTACAACGGTGATCCCTCCAATGACGTGGAGACTAATGAGTACTATTATATCGGCGGGTACTCCAGCCGGGTGAAGGACTGGGGTAAATATCCGGCGACTATGGGTGTGCGGGAATTCTACGGCGGCGACATCCGGGGAGTGATGGAGAAGCTGGATTATCTCCAGGACCTGGGTGTGGAGGTGTTGTATTTCAACCCGTTGTTTGTGTCTCCCTCCAACCATAAGTATGATATTCAGGATTATGATTATATCGATCCCCACTACGGGGTGATCGTGGCCGACGGAGGGGAAGTGCTCCCGGAAGGGGAGACGGACAATGCGAAGGCTACGAAATACCAGAAGCGGACCACCGATATCCGGAATCTGGAGGCCAGCAATCAGCTGTTTATTGAATTTGTAGAAGAACTTCACCGGCGGGGAATGAAGATCATTCTGGACGGAGTGTTCAACCACTGCGGTTCCTTCAATAAATGGATGGACCGGGAGCGGATCTACGAAGATCAGGAGGGCTATGAGCCTGGGGCTTTTGTCTCTCCGGACAGCCCGTTCCGCAGTTATTTCCGTTTCTTCCGGGAAAATGCGGAAGACTGGCCTTATAACGTGCACTATGATGGATGGTGGGGGCATGATACCCTTCCCAAACTGAATTATGAAGACTCTGTGAAGCTGGAGAATTACATTTTATATATCGGGCGGAAATGGGTATCCCCGCCCTATAACGTGGACGGCTGGCGGCTGGATGTGGCGGCGGATCTGGGGAGGAGCAACGACTATAACCATGAGTTCTGGAAGAAATTCCGGATCGCGGTGAAAGACGCGAACCCCAACGCCATCATCCTTGCGGAGCACTATGGCGATCCCGGGAGCTGGCTTCAGGGCGATGAGTGGGATACGGTCATGAATTATGACGCCTTTATGGAGCCCTTTACCTGGTTTCTGACCGGAATGGAGAAGCACAGCGATGAGATGCGTATGGAGCTTCTGGGGAACGGAGATAATCTGGTGGGCGCCATCACTCACCACATGTCCAATATGCTGACGCCTTCGCTCCAGACGGCCATGAACGAGTTGTCCAACCACGATCATTCCCGGTTCCTTACCCGGACTAATCATATGGTGGGGCGTGTGGAGACATTGGGATCCAAAGCAGCGGAAGAGTATGTGAACCCGGCAGTGATGCGGGAGGCGGTGGCCATTCAGATGACCTGGGTGGGAGCGCCAACCATCTACTACGGCGACGAGGCCGGTGTGTGCGGATTTACCGATCCGGATAACCGCCGGACCTATCCCTGGGGGAAAGAAGACCAGGAACTTCTGGGATTCCACAAAGAGATGATCCGCATTCATAAAGAACATCCGGCGCTTCGCACCGGATCCTTGAATATCCTTGCCTGGAAGGAAAATATCTTCAGTTTTGCCAGATTTAATCAGGAAGAACAGATCGTAGTCATCATCAATAACCGCAGCGAACTGGCGGAGGTGACGGTGCCGGTATGGCGGGCGGAAGTGCCTGTGAAGGGCAGGATGAAACGGCTGATGTATTCCTATGAAGACGGATATACCACGGCTTATGAAGAATACCTGGTGCAGGACGGCGAAGTAGTAGTAAATATGGGCGCATATTCCGCGCTGATCATCGAGACAATATAATTGGGGACGTGGTATTTTCAAAAATACCACGTCCCAGATTGAAAAAACCCTGTCCCTTTTTGAAAAAGGGACTATTTTGTCAGTACTTCTGCACCGGTCTCAGTAATGAGGACCATATATTCGATCTGAGCGGACAGGCCATCGTCAATGGTGTATACGGTCCAGCCATTGTCTTCATCAATATAGAAATCGGGACTCCCCTCATTGATCATAGGTTCGATGGTAAACATCATGCCAGGAACCAGGACCATTTCGCTTCCCTTAGGGGTGACATAGCTGACAAAAGGTTCTTCGTGGAATTCCAGTCCGATCCCATGGCCGCCGATCTCTTCTACAACGGAGTAGCCGTTGCGCTGCGCGTGAGTCCAGATGGCATAGGCGATATCTCCCAGGTGTCCCCAGGGTTTGGCCTGGGCAAGTCCCCGTTCCACGCACTCCTGTGTGATCCGGAGAAGTTTGCTGGCCCGGGGAGACAAAGAGCCGATGGCGAACATCCGGGAGGCGTCAGAATAATATCCATCTAAGATGGTAGAGACGTCTACATTGATAATATCTCCGTCTTTTAAAATTTCCTGTTCGTCGGGAATCCCGTGACAGATCACGTTATTCACGGAAGTGCATACACTTTTGGGGAAGCCCTCATAATTCAGCGGGGCGGGGATTCCGCCGTGCTGTACTGTAAAATCATAGACGAGCCGGTCGATCTGGGCAGTGTTCATGCCGGCGTGGATATGTTCTGCTACATGATCCAAAACCGCCGTGTTTAATGCGGCGCTTTTTTTAATTGCTTTAATTTGTTCCGGAGTCTTCAGCATGGAGCGGTCCGGGACGATCTGTCCCTTTGCGGCCAGGGACCATAGTTTGATGTCTAATTTGTCCAAAAGATTACCTGCTTTCTGTAAATGTATTTTCGCAGTATATTATAGCATTATTTTTAGGTGGGGACGTGGTATTTTTAAAAATACCACGTCCCAGATTAAAAAAACCCTGTCCCCATTGTTTCAAATCCCGAAATAAGGTATAATTTTATGTGACAACTTTTTAGCAACATATGCAAATGATCGGGGAGGAGTGATCGGATGTTAAGAATTGGTATGCTGACCAGCGGCGGTGACTGCCAGGCGCTGAACGCAGCGATGCGCGGAGTTGTGAAAGGAATCTGTTCCAAGCGGGACGATGTGGAGATTTATGGTTTTCAGGAGGGCTACAAGGGCCTGATCTATTCGAATTTTAAAATGCTTACTTCCAGGGATTTCTCCGGGATCCTGACGGTTGGCGGTACGATCCTGGGAACTTCCCGGCAGCCGTTTAAACTGATGCGGGTGCCGGATGAGAACGGACTGGACAAGGTGGAGGCGATGAAGCACACCTATCACAAGCTGAACCTGGACTGTCTGGTAGTCCTGGGTGGAAACGGAACTCATAAGACTGCGAATATGCTCAGTGAAGAAGGGTTAAATGTAGTCACCCTTCCCAAGACCATTGACAATGATCTGTGGGGGACGGATATGACTTTTGGTTTCCAGAGCGCGGTGGATATCGCCACGGATACCATTGACCGGATCCATACCACGGCCACATCCCACAGCCGGGTATTCATTATTGAGGTAATGGGACACAAGGTGGGCTGGGTAACCCTTCATGCGGGAATCGCCGGCGGGGCGGACATCATCCTGCTTCCAGAGATCCCTTATGATATCGATGTGATCGCGGCGGCTATCAACCGCAGAAAGGCGGCCGGCAAGCGCTTTACCATTATCGCGGTGGCGGAAGGAGCTATTTCCAAAAAAGATGCAAAGCTCTCCAAGAAGGAACTGAAGGCGAAGCAGGCGGAGAAGAAATATCCGTCGGTTGCCTATGAGCTGGCAGAGCGGGTGCAGAAGAAGACGGATCAGGAAGTGCGGATCACCGTGCCGGGACACACTCAGCGGGGCGGGTCTCCCTGTCCCTACGATCGGGTGCTGGCCACCAGACTGGGAGCAGCGGCTGCGGAGGCGATCCTGGATGGGAAATACGGCTGCATGATGGGAGTTTCCAACAATAAGATCATCCATGTGCCGCTGTCGGAAGTGGCAGGAAAACTTAAAAGTGTAGATCCGGAATCCGAGATCATCCAGGAGGCCAAGCTTACCGGGATCAGCTTTGGTGATAAATAATGTCGTACATGGCATTGTACCGGAAGTTCCGGCCGGATGAATTTGAAGATGTAAAAGGGCAGGATGCCATTGTCAGAACGTTGAAAAATCAGATCAAATCAGACCGGGCGGGTCACGCCTACCTTTTCTGCGGGACCCGGGGTACGGGAAAGACCACCGTGGCCAAGATCTTCGCGAAAGCGGTCAACTGTGAGCATCCGGTGGATGGAAGCCCTTGTGGGGAATGCGCGTCCTGCCGCAGTATTGCGGCAGGCACTTCCATGAATGTGATCGAGATCGACGCCGCTTCCAACAACGGCGTGGACAATATCCGGGAGATCCGGGAGGAAGTGGCTTACCGTCCCACGGAAGGCCGCTATAAAGTCTATATCATCGACGAGGTCCACATGCTTTCTATCGGCGCTTTTAATGCGCTTTTGAAAACCCTGGAAGAACCGCCGGAATACGTGATCTTTATCCTGGCCACCACGGAGGCCAACAAGATCCCGGTCACCATCCTGAGCCGCTGTCAGCGTTATGATTTTAAGAGGATCTCTATCGAGACCATCGCAGACCGGCTGCGGGAACTGATCGCGAAGGAACAGTGGGATGTGGAGGACAAAGCGGTCCGCTATCTTGCCCGGGCGGCGGACGGTTCCATGCGGGACGCCTTAAGTCTTCTGGACCAGTGCGCTGCCTTCTATATGGGAGAGAAACTGACCTACGACCATGTGCTGGAAGTGCTGGGGGCAGTGGATACAGAGGTGTTCAGCCGGCTTCTGCGGGAGCTTCTCGCTATGGATGCGAAGAAGGTGATCGAGACGGTGGATGAACTGGTGATGCAGGGGAGAGACATCTCCCAGCTGGTGGCGGATTTCACCTGGTATCTGAGAAACCTTCTGCTGGTGAGCAGTTCCGAGGAGATGGAGGACGTGCTGGATATGTCCACGGAAAATCTGGCCCGCCTGAAGGAAGAGGCGCAGATGGTGGACATGGATACGCTGCTGCGGTACATCCGCGTGTTCTCTGACCTGGGAAGCCAGCTGCGGTACGCCACACAGAAGAGGGTGCTTCTGGAGGTGGCACTGATCAAGCTGTGCCGTCCGGCCATGGAGACAAGACCGGACGCCCTCCTGGACCGGATCCGGGCAGTGGAAAAACAGCTGGAAGAAGGGATGGAGACCCTGGCTGCAAATGTGCAGGCGGGCCGGGGCGGCGGATCCCTGGCAGCAGACCGCCCGGAACCTGTAAGAGAGCCGGCGGCAAAGCCCAGGCTTCCCGAGGCGCTCAATGAAGATGTAAAAGCGGTGGCCGGAGATTTCCGCAGTTTCTTAAACGACATGTCCCCCATGCTCCGCACCTATCTGAAACAGGCGCGCTTAAGCGCGGGAGAGGACAACCGCCTTCTTATCGTTCTCCCGGATGAACTGAGCGCCAGCGCGGCGGGGACGAAGGAGCACAAAGAAGAGATCCAGCAGGTGATCGCCGACAAGACGGGGAAGATGGTGGAGGTAGAATTCCGAAGCCTGGAAAACGGCAGAAGGTTTGAGGATCAGTATGTGGATCTTGAGAGCCTGATCCACATGGAAATAACAGTGGAAGATGAATAACGTTTTCCCTGATGCGAAGAAAGAGAGGAGATAAACAATGGCAAAAAGAGGAGGATTCCCAGGCGGAGGAATGCCGGGGAACATGGCAAATCTTATGAAACAGGCGCAGAAGATGCAGCGCCAGATGGAAGAGCAGGCAAAAGAGATGGAGACGAAAGAATTTACTGCTACAGCCGGTGGCGGCGCAGTGGAAGTGACCGTCTCCGGAGCCAGAAAACTGGTGAAACTGTCTCTTGCAGAAGAAGCGGTAGATCCAGATGATGTGGAGATGCTGGAAGATATGATCGTGGCGGCAGTCAACGAGGCGCTGGAAAAGGTGGAGACGGAATCCGCTTCTGCCATGTCTAAGTTCACCGGCGGCATGGGCGGCGGAATACCGGGACTGTTCTAGCGGGAGCGAAGAAGAATGGAGTATTACAGCAATCAGATCGGGAAGCTGATCGAAGAACTGTCAAGTCTTCCCGGGATCGGGACGAAGTCAGCGGCAAGGCTGGCTTTTCACTTGATACACATGCCGAAAGAGGATGTAAGAAGACTGGCGGACACCATGGTGGAGGCCAGGGAAAATGTACGCTACTGCAAGGAATGCTGCACCCTGACGGATCAGGAGACCTGCCCCATCTGCAGTAATCCGGCCCGGGATCACAAGACCATTATGGTGGTGGAAAATACCCGGGATCTTGCGGCCTATGAGAAGACCGGGAGATATGACGGGGTCTATCACGTGCTCCACGGAGCCATTTCCCCCATGCTGGGCATCGGGCCGGAGGACATCCGCCTGAAGGAGCTGATCACCCGCCTGGAGGGGGATGTGGAGGAAGTGATCATCGCTACTAACTCCAGTCTGGAGGGAGAGACCACGGCCATGTATATCAGCAAGCTGATCAAACCCACAGGCATCAAGGTCAGCCGGATCGCCAGCGGAGTCCCGGTGGGCGGAGACCTGGAATACATTGACGAGGTGACGCTTCTGCGGGCGCTGGAAGGGCGGACCGAACTTTAACAAAAGGACCAGGACTATGAATAAAAAGAAAGTCACGTCTACGGATATCGCACGGGCGGCCGGGGTCTCCCAGTCTACCGTGTCTATGATCCTGAACAGGAAATATAACGTCTCCTTCTCAAGGGAGACCATCGATAAGGTGGAAGCCGCGGCCAAAGAGCTTGGCTACGTTCCCCAGAAGCGGAAGACCCGCAGGGAAAGCAAGAAAGAGAAGCTTCTGGTAGTATTCTGCTCTAATCTTACGAATCCCTATTATGTCATGCTGCTGCAGGGCATCGAGTCCCGGGCCAAAGAGCAGGGATTTGGGCTTTTTGTATGCAACACCCAGCGGGACCTGAAGATGGAAGAGCGGTATCTGAAAATGATGTGGTCCCTGCGGCCCCTGGGGATCATTTATACCTGTAATCCCAGCCATTGCTTCATGGGAATGGTGGAGGAACTGGCCTCCCATATTCCGGTTGCTGTGGTCAACAACCAGAACGAGAAGCTGAACGTGGACGCGGTGGAGCTAGACAATTCCAAGCTGGGTCGGATGATGGCCCGGCATCTTCTGGAGCTGGGGCACCGGAAGGTGGCCTATGTGGCGCCGCCCCTTACCACCCGGCAGAAACAGCGGTCTAAACGAGTGGAAGGATTCTTGAAAGAATTCGGAGAAGCGGGACTGAAGGATCAGGTGATCATCAAGGCGGCGAAGGAAGAGATGGATCAGAATATCGCCCATATTGACTCCGAGTATAAGATCGGATACGAGCTGACGAAAGAACTGCTGGCGGAGACCAGGGATGTGACGGCTATTGTGGGGCTTAACGATATGATCGCCTTTGGGGTACTGGACGCTCTCCATGAGGCAAAGCTGAAGGTGCCGGGAGATGTTTCTGTCATGGGCTGCGACAATACCCTGTTTGCCCGGATGCACAAGGTGTCTCTGACAACCATCGAACACTTCGTGATCTTCAAGGGGCGGGATGCCTGCGACATCATCATGAAGAAGATCACCTCCCACAATGAGAAATATTCAGAGATCGAGCCCATCAGCACCTATCACGTGGAGTATGAGCCGAAACTGATCGTCCGGGGAACCACCTCTTATCCGAAAAGACAGAAGAAAAAATAAAATTAATGTATTTGGCGAAATTATTATTAATAATTTCGCCTTTTTAAAATCCTGTCTGGAAACAGTAAGGAAAACCAATAAAAAAAGATCATCAAAGTGTAAAATTTCAGAAAAAATATGGTAAACACAATTGATAATTTAAATTTATCAATTTTAAAAATTATTAATAAAAAATGGGACCTATTGACCATTGCCCGGATTTTGAGCTATAATTTTATCACATGAAAATTCAGAACAGATGGATGTCATCTAAAATCAAAGGAGGAACGAAACATGAAATTTTTCATCGACACAGCCAAGGTGGAAGATATCAGAAAAGCCAATGATATGGGCGTTATCTGCGGCGTGACGACAAACCCGTCCCTGATCGCGAAGGAAGGACGGGTTTTTGAAGAGGTGATCGCGGAGATCGCTTCCATCGTAGATGGACCGATCAGCGGCGAGGTGAAAGCCACCACTACCGATGCGGAAGGAATGATCAAAGAAGGAAGAGAGATCGCCAAGATCCATCCTAACATGGTAGTAAAGATCCCTATGACGGCAGAGGGACTGAAAGCCTGCCATCAGCTGTCCAAAGAAGGGATCAAGACCAATGTGACACTGATCTTTACCGCAAATCAGGCGCTTCTGGCTGCCAGAGCAGGCGCTACTTATGTTTCTCCGTTCCTGGGACGTCTGGACGATATTTCTGTCAGAGGAACTGATCTGATCGCGGAGATCGCAGAGATCTTCAAGATCGCAGGGATCAAGACAGAGATCATCGCAGCCAGCATCCGTCATCCGATGCACGTAACTGACTGCGCACTGGCAGGAGCCGATATCGCTACCGTGCCTTACGGAGTCATCGAGAAGATGGTAAAACACCCGCTGACCGACAGCGGCATCGAGAAGTTCCAGGCAGATTATAAAGCGGTATTTGGAGAATAAGTATTCAGGAGGATCATTATGAACAAATTAGAATTGATGAAGATGGCCAATGAGATCCGCAAAGACATCATCACTGCGGTTCACAGCGCCAAATCCGGCCATCCGGGCGGATCTTTATCTGCGGCAGACATTTACACCTATCTTTATTTTGAAGAGCTGAACATTGATCCCAAGGATCCCAGGAAAGCAGACCGCGACCGGTTTGTACTCTCTAAGGGACATACGGCGCCAGGATACTATGCGGCGCTGGCCAACAGAGGGTTCTTCCCGGTGGAAGACCTGAAGACACTGCGGAAAGTTGGCTCTTACCTTCAGGGACATCCGGATATGAAGCATATTCCGGGCGTGGACATGTCCAGCGGCTCTCTGGGACAGGGAATTTCTGCGGCGGTAGGTATGGCTATCTCCGCCAAGCTTTCCAATGACAGTTACCGGGTATACACCCTGGTGGGAGACGGCGAGATCCAGGAAGGACAGGTGTGGGAGGCTGCTATGCTGGCCGGCCACAGAAAGCTGGACAACCTGGTAGTGATCGTGGATAACAACAATCTGCAGATCGACGGCCCTATCAATGAAGTAAATTCTCCTTATCCCATCGATAAGAAGTTTGAGGCCTTCAATTTCCATGTAATCAATATTGACGGACATGATTTTGATGCCATCGATGCAGCCTTCAAAGAGGCAAAAGCGACCAAGGGGCAGCCTACAGCCATCATTGCCAAGACAGTGAAAGGCAAGGGAGTTTCCTTCATGGAGAACCAGGCTTCCTGGCACGGCGCCGCACCCAATGACGAGCAGTACGAGATCGCCATGGCAGATTTAGAGAAAGTAGGTGAAGCATTATGTCAGAAGTAAAGAAGATCGCCACAAGAGAGAGCTACGGTAATGCTTTGGTAGAATTAGGAAAGAAATATGACGATGTGGTTGTTCTGGATGCGGACCTGGCTTCTGCTACCAAGACAGGGATTTTCAAGAAGGCTTTCCCGGAGCGCCACATTGACTGCGGGATCGCGGAAGGAAATATGATGGGCGTGGCGGCAGGGATCGCTACCACTGGTAAGGTTCCTTTCGCAAGTTCTTTTGCCATGTTCGCGGCAGGAAGGGCGTTTGAGCAGATCCGCAATTCCATCGGTTATCCCAAGCTGAATGTAAAGATCGGCGCCACTCATGCAAGTATTTCTGTAGGAGAGGACGGAGCCACCCATCAGTGTAACGAGGATATCGCTCTTATGCGTACCATCCCGGGAATGGTAGTCATCAATCCTTCCGACGACGTGGAGGCAAAGGCGGCGGTAGAGGCAGCCTATAAGCATGTGGGTCCGGTATATCTGCGGTTTGGCAGAGCGGCAGTACCGGTGATCAATGACAACCCGGATTACAAATTTGAGATCGGCAAGGCTGTGACCCTGCGGGAAGGAACAGATGTGACCATTATCGCCACAGGACTCCCGGTATCCGAGTCTCTGGCAGCAGCTGAGAAACTGGAGCAGGATGGCATCAGCGCGGCAGTGATCAACATGCACACCATCAAACCGCTGGATGAAGAGGCGGTGATGGCAGCAGCGGCGAAGACCGGCAAGATCGTTACAGTAGAAGAACATTCTGTGATCGGCGGTCTTGGAAGCGCGGTCTGCGATGTGGTTGCGGAGAAAGCGCCGGCCAAAGTGCTGAAGATCGGTGTCAATGACGTGTACGGAGAATCCGGACCGGCGGCAGAACTGATCAAGAAGTACGGTCTGGACAGTGAAAGCATTTACGAAAAGGTAAAAGCATTTGTAAAATAGGAAAAGAGAGAAAAGCCCGACATCTGCGGACAGCGGATGCCGGGCTTTTTTGCGCCTTCTGGCACATGGCGTCAAACGGCATACAAGACAAAGAAAAGCCGTCGAAAGATTAGAAACCCTGCCGGAAATTTCCCGGGACAGGTTCCACGGATTGCTAAAATACGCAGAGCCGCTGTGCTATCCTAAGCGCAATGGCCGGAGGTTGAAAGCCGCGGCCGGAAATCTGTAAATGAGGTGAGAGTATATGGAAAGACAGTTTCCGAAAAACGTCCGCCAGATAGGGAATGTTTGTGACGAGCCCAAGATATATGTAGAAGACTACGTGGACACCTATCTGAACCAGCTGCGGATGAAAGCGATGGACATGCCTGTCGGGGCGGTGTTCACGGGAGAGATCCAAAGGGTAGAAGAACAGGATGTGGTCTACATATCCGGAGCACTGCAGATGAAAGATCTGGAGATCAAGGGAACGGATATCCTGGTGGGACAGGAAGTCTGGGAGCAGGCGGAAAAGGAGCGGGAGGAATACTTTCCGGAACTGAAGATCGTGGGATGGTGCCTGGTGGAGACGGGGCATCCCATGGGTCTTAGCCGGAGCGTCAACAAGATCCACGGGAAGGTATTTGGTGAAGAAAATACCATTTTCGTATGGAAAGATGCGGCGGAGGCGGACGAACTGTTTTACGCATACAAGTACGGAGAACTTATGCAGATGGGCGGGCATTACATTTATTATGAAAAGAATCCTGCTATGCAGAATTATATGATCAGCACACGGAAAAAGATTGGCGTTACACCCTTCGAAGTGGTTGAGGATCGAGCTGCAAAGAATTTTCGTAGTGCAGTAAAAGAGCAGATGGAGCAGCGGGAAAGCCGCCAGAATTCCCGGTTTGTCTACGTGATGAGCGTGCTTCTGGTGGTAGTCGTGCTTGCGATCGGTATCTCAACCCTGAATAATTTCGATAAGAT
>NZ_DBGCJQ010000084.1:0-11429 GCF_048354975.1 Massilistercora timonensis
CACACAGCCCGAAAGCTACAAGATCCTTAGTCTTGCTCGTCTGCCAGTTCCGACACTTCCGCATGGCGATTAAATCGTCCGAAAGATATGTTACTACATCGGGTCAGAAATGTCAACCAAAAAAATATTAAATTCTGAATTATAGAAAATAAGCAAGCCGCCTTGTCTCTTGGCCGAGCAGGCAGCTTGCTTTATCATCTACAGTCTCGCCACGCCGCTGTCTCTTGCCGCCTGGGCCACAGCCTTGGCAACCGCTGCTCCCACGCCTGGCTCAAAGGCCGCCGGGATGATGTGGTCCGCGTTCAGCTTGTCGTCCGGGATCATGGCTGCCAGCGCCTCTGCCGCCGCGATCTTCATTTCATCATTGATATCGCTTGCCCGCACGTCGAAAGCGCCACGGAAGATTCCCGGGAAAGCCAGCACGTTGTTGACCTGATTGGGGAAATCGCTCCGTCCGGTAGCGATCACTGCCA
Organism: Massilistercora timonensis; assembly: GCF_048354975.1. Taxonomy (NCBI): domain Bacteria; kingdom Bacillati; phylum Bacillota; class Clostridia; order Eubacteriales; genus Massilistercora; species Massilistercora timonensis. The sequence goes on from NZ_DBGCJQ010000084.1 coordinate 474, forward strand.
CGTTCCCCGCCTTCTTTGCCTCGTCCGGGAAAATCTCCGGCGTAGGATTGGCACAGGCAAAGATGACGGCGTCCTTGTTCATGGTCTTCACCATATCCACCGTCAGTGCGCCGGGCGCGCTGACTCCGATAAATACATCCGCGCCCTTTACCGCTTCCGCCAGGCCGCCGGTTCTCTTATCCCGGTTGGTGATCTTAGCCATCTCTTCCTTGATGGGGTTCATCCCCTTCTCTCTTCCCTCATAGATGATCCCGGTGCGGTCGCAGAGACGGATCTCTTTCACACCGGCGGAAAGAAGCAACTTGGAGATAGCGATAGCCGCGGCTCCCGCTCCGTTCACCGCGATCTCGATGTCCTCCATCTTCTTGCCAATCAGCTTCAGGGCATTCTTAAGGCCCGCAAGAGTTACCACTGCCGTTCCGTGCTGGTCATCATGGAAAATGGGGATATCACAGCGCTCCTTCAGCTTTTTCTCGATCTCAAAGCAGCGGGGCGCGGCGATGTCTTCCAGGTTTACGCCGCCAAAGCTTCCGGACACCTGATAAATGGTCTCCACGATGGTGTCCACATCCTGGCTCTTGATACACATCGGGAATGCATCCACGTCGCCAAAGGCCTTAAAAAGCACACATTTCCCCTCCATAACCGGCATTCCGGCCTCCGGTCCGATATTGCCAAGGCCAAGGACTGCAGAACCGTCGGTTACCACCAGGCACAGGTTGTGCCGGCGGGTTAGCTCATAACTTTTGGAAATATCTTTCTGGATCTCCAGGCAGGGCTGGGCGACTCCAGGGGTATATGCCAGGGAAAGGTCATCCTTTGTCTCCACCGGCACCGTTGCGTTCACTTCAATTTTCCCCTTCCACTCCCCGTGCAGGCGAAGGGACTCCTTTGCGTAATCCATGATGATTCCTCCTTTGATCGTCACATTCTGGTTTTATTCTATTGCATTTGGTTTCACTTTTCAATTTCTACTTTTTATTTTTCAGGATCTCTTTGCGGATATAGCGGAAAGTCTCTTCTTCCCCCTTTTCCGCCAGCATTTCCAGCAGATGTCTCAATAGCGCCGCCGTCTCGGGATGGATCATCTTCCCCAGCTTCTCCGCACCCTGCTCGTAATATTTCAGGGGATGGCTGACGGTATAGCGGTCGCCCATATAAGTCTTGGAAGCCGCCACCCGGTCCATGAACATCTCCACCGCATACCGGATGGGCATCTTCTGCCCCACGATCCCTTCCCCGGGATCCACACTGTAATCCAGCCAGTATTCATAGTGGTGCTTATTCCTGCCCTTGTGGTGGAGCCAGGCTGTAGAATAGCCGGTAGCCTCCCGTTCCGCGTTGTTGGGGCTGCGATTACCCTGATAATAACGGCAGCCCACCAGGAATTCCGTGGGCGTATATTTGGACATATCATGAAGGAGGCCCTGCTTATACAGGCCCACCTTAAAACAATGCTTCATTACCAGCCATTTATGATGATTGATGGTCCGCAAATGTTCCAACGCTTTCATGTTTGTCTCCTCATTCCTTTATCATCTACAGACAGATCCGGATCCCGTACAGGATCAGCAGATGCACCGGATAAAAAAGATAGAAGAAATACTTCATCTTTCTCCCCTGTTTTCCGCGATACAGCCCGATGGGCACACTGGCCAGCACTCCCAGATACTGGATCCCCGGCTGCCACAGGAAGTTCCACAGCCCGCCCATGCATAGCCGGCCAAAAGAAGATTCCCGGAATCTTCCGTAGATCACCGGAAGCAGCACACCCAGGAATCCGTAATCCACTCCTGCCCACTCTCCGATCATAAGCCCGCACACCAGAACTATCACCTGCCCTGCCGGCTCATGGAGCCGTCCCAGAAGTTCCAGCACCCCAAGGCTAAGTCCCAGAGTAAAGAACACGTTCTGGCTTCCAGACTCCAGTAAGGTCCCCTGGAAGGCCAGGTCATAGGGGATCTCCGAGATCAGGGCGAAAAGCCACAGCCGCAGCAGATACCGCTTTACATCGTGAGTATGGTAGTACCCTTCCGCCAGAAGGAAGGCAAAGATGGGAAATGCAAGCCTCCCGATCCCGCGCATCCACAAGGCCTCCGGGAACAACAGCGCCCCTGTGTGATCCACCGCCATAGAGAAGATGGCGATCCATTTCAGCTGAAAAGAAGTAAGTTCCATCCGGTTACTTCCCGGCCAGGATAAGGATGGTCCTGGCTTTCACTTCTATCTGCCTCTGCTGCTTCAACTGCCGGGGCGTCTCCAGCACGCCCTCGTCTGTAGAGGCGATCACATGCCATGCTTTCCCCTTTGGAAGGGCCGGCAGGGCAAATTTATGCTCCAGCCAGTGCATGTTATAGGCGATAAAACAATCGTCGCCCCCTGCCACTGCGCCGCTGTAGTAGACGCCCAGCTGCCTGCTGGACACTTCTTTGGGCGCCTGCCAGGCGTTCTCCCCGTGATAGGATACATCCGGCACTCCGCAGCGGGTCTGGTCCAGTCCCAGCATCTCCCGGGCCGGACACAGCACCGGATATGCTTTGCGCAGCCGGATCAGATCCTTCACAAAGCCGCACAGCTTCTCTTCCTTTTCCAGTTTCCGCCAGTTCAGCCATCCGGTAGGATTGTCCTGGCAGTATACATTGTTATTTCCCTTCTGGGAATTGGCAAACTCATCTCCCGCCAGCAGACAGGGAGTTCCCTGGGCGGTAAGAAGAAGGAAAAGGGCGTTTCTCATCTGCCGCTCCCGCAGCTGCAGTACTTCCTTCTTTCTGGTAGGCCCTTCCGCCCCGCAGTTCCAGCTGTAATTGTAATCCGGCCCGTCCGTGTTATTCTCCCCGTTGGCCTCGTTATGCTTCCCGTCGTAGGAGACCAGGTCGTTCAGGGTAAACCCGGTATGACCGGTGATGGTGTTGCACACGCCTTCCTTCGAGATATGGCGCAGCCAGTAGATCACACTGTCCACCATTCCTTCGTCCCCCTTCAGGAACCGGCGCATGGTATTCATAAATTCCATATCATGCCGCAGGATCTTGGTCTTCTTAAGCAGCGGATCCTGCCGGATGCTGTCCATGGGTGCCGTCAGTGGATTCAGGATGAATCCGTCAATGTGGTATTCCATCCGGTAATACCGCAGACATTCCTCCGCCAGGAATCCAGGCGTTCCTTCCGAGAACGGCATCTCCAGCACCAGTTCCATCCCCTGCCTGTGGCAGGCCTTCACCAGATCCTTCAGGGACCGGGGGCCGTCTCCCAGAGCAGAATAAGCGCTTTTGGGCGCAAACCAATATGCCGGCCCGTATCCCCAGTAATTGCGATAGCGCCCGCACTCTTCAAACTCATACACCGGCATACACTGGATCTGGTTGATGCCCAGATCTTTCAGATAGGGAAGTTTTTCTTTGAGTCCCTCAAACGTCCCCTTGCCCTTCACTTTGGAGCAGGGATCCTTGGTAAATCCCCTCACATGAAGACTGTACGCCACCACCTGATGATCCGGGATCTCCAGGGGTGCGTCCCCTTCCCAGTCATAACCGCTCTTTTCAATAACTCCACGGACCTGATGCTTCTGAACGTCCCGTTCTTCTCCCCAGGCTTCCCGTCCTGCCAGGGCCCTGGCACGCGGGTCCACGAAGATCTCCTTCTCTGTCCGGTAATTGTATTCCCGGCAGTCTTTATCCAGGTCCTCCAGCGCAAGATAGCGCACTTCCCCGAAGACCTCTTCCATGGGATATTCCAGACAGGGCTTCTCCTCTCCCGCCCGGTACAGCAGAAGACTGCAGGACTTCCCTTCCGGCACTGCCACGGAGAAATTGATCTTCTCTCCCTCGCCGCTTACTCCAAGCGGCAGTGGTTTCCCCTCTGTTTTCTTCATATAGTTCCCCTTTCCTGCGGCTACTGCCATCCGTCTGTTCCGTACATGTCTACATTTTCCGCATTTATCATAAAGACTTCCTCGTAAGTCTCCCTCTCAAAAGGCTCGCCTTTCAACATCTTCAGTACCAGTTCCGCCGCAGATTTCCCCATATTGATAGGAGACTGGGCCGCTGTCCCCGCGATCTGGTTCCCTGTCTTTTTCAGTTCCTTCTTAATGTCCGGGGAACCGTCCACGCCATAGATGATCACATCCTTCATCTCCGCCAGGTTGACCGCCGTCTTGGCTCCCACAGCCATCTGGTCATTGCCGCACATGATCGCCGTCAGATCCGGGAATTCCTTCAGGATCTCCTGGGTCTCCTCCAGCGCCCGCTCAAACTGGCCACCGGTATCCGCCCGGGCAACTACTTCAAACCCATTCTCAGCATCGGCGATGGTCTCCTCAAATCCGGTGATCCGGTCATTCACAGAATTCTGGGTGGGGCATTCCAGGATGGCGATCTTGCCGCCTTCCGGCTGCTTCTCCATCAGATCTTCTCCGCAGAGCTGACCGGCAGTATAATTATCTGATCCGATATAGGCGTCCACATAGTCCATTTCTTTCACCTGAGCGTCCACGTTGAGGATCTTGATCCCCGCTTCCTGCAAAGCCTGCAGAGACGGAGTGATCTCCTCCCAGTTCACCGGGGTCAGAAGGATGGCGTCAATCCCCTCGTCGATCATCTCCTGGATCTGGCTGGCCTGCAGATCCGGATCCGTCCCCGGATCCTTGGTGATCATCTGGCAGCCTTCCGCTTCCAGCGCCTCCCTGGCCGCGCTCTCCAGCGTGATAAAATAAGGATTCTCCATATCGATGGCGGAAAAACCGATCACATAGGACTCCTCCTCCGCCTCCCCTTCACCTTCTTCTTCCTCCGGCTCCGTCACGGCATTGTCCTCCGGCGTACCCACGTCCTTCTTGCAGGCTGATATTCCCAAGGTACAGATCAAAACCAGCATCATCAGTATCTGTAAGCCTCTTCTTTTCATCATCTAAGATCCTCCTTATGTGTGCCTGTGCACATACAATTATATTTTACAACATTTTTATCCTTTTGACTACTGCATCCTTGCTTTTTGCCCCTGCCTCTGGTACAGTTAGAGTATCTTTAGCAAAAGGAGAACGAAGATATGGGTGCACAAAACACAAACCTGGAAGAAGATGTGATCACCGTCACTCTCACACTGGACAACGATGAGGTGGTAGAATGCGCCGTCCTCACCACCTATGAGGCGGGCGGCAATGAGTATATCGCCCTGCTCCCCATGGACGAGGCCGGCGAGGAAGCCACCGGGGACGTCTATCTCTACCGTTACCGGGAAGTAGACGGCGAGCCGACTCTGGAAAATATCGACGACGATGAAGAATATGAGATCGCCGCCGATGCCTTCGATGAATGGATGGATGAACAGGAATTCGAAGAATTACCGGATATGGAATAATTCACCCACAAAGCGGGAGGGACTTGCGTCCTTCCCGTTTTTTTCGCGGACATAACTGACAAAAAGCCGTTTTTTCGCCCGGGTCATGGCCACGTAGAACAGGCGGCGCTCCTCCTCCACCTCTGCTTCCATCCTTGCCTTTTTATAGGGGATCACTCCTTCATTGGCACGGATGATGAACACCGTGTCAAACTCCAGCCCTTTGGCTCCGTGCATGGTGAGAAGGGATACTCCTGTTCCAGGCGTTTTCTGCCGGCTGGTCCCGGATTCTTTTCGCTCCTCAATGTGCATAAGCCACTCCGGGATGGTGCGGCAGCCTTTGGACAGTTCCTGGACTTCATCCAGCACCTCCGCCCATTTCTTCCAGTCTGTCTGCCGGTACTCCCCGTAACTCTTCAAGAATTCATCGTAGCCAATGCTTTTACGGATATACTGGATGGCCGCATAGGGCGTCTGCTTTTCGATCATCTTCATATCCCACTCCAGCTGATCGATGCGATCCTGCATCCAGTCCTTGTCACAGTAGAAATTCCGCAGGGACTCGTAGGTCACCGGCTCCTCCCCAAGACTGTCTCTTCCGATATAGCGGTTAGGACGGTTCACGATCCGGAGAAGATGCCGCTTCTCCATCCGCCCCTGGGAGAGGGAGAGATAACTTATCAGATCCCTTACCGCGAAATGGGCATAGAGATCCTCCGGCTTCTCCTTCATGACAAAAGGGATCCCCCGGGCGGCCAGAAGCTCTGCCAGCGCCCGGCCTTCCGCCGCCGTGCGGAACAGAACGGCCATCTGGGAGAGGGGTTCCCCCGCCCGGGCAAGCTCCGTTATCTCCCGCAGCACATACCCACTTTCTTCCACCGGGTCCTTTACCTCCTGGATGTGGACCACTTCCCCTTTTGCCTTTTTTGCCTGCAGCTTCTTCGCACACCGCTTCTTGTTGTTTGCGATCACCCGCAGGGCTCCGTCCACGATAAAGCCTCCGGACCGGTAATTGGTCCCGAGGACGATCCTTTGGGCTTTGGGATAGTCTTTCTCAAATTCCTGCATGATCCCCGGGCAGGCTCCCCGGAATCCGTAGATGGACTGATCATCGTCCCCCACCACGAAAAGATTGTCCCGGGGCTTCGCCAGAAGACGCAGCACCTGATACTGCACCTGGTTGATATCCTGGAACTCGTCCACCAGGATATAGGAAAACCGCTGCTGCCACCGCTTCAGGATATCCGGCCGGGTCTGGAACAGCCTCAGGCAGTAGAGGAGCATATCTTCGAAATCGATCTTCCCCATCTCTTTCTTCCGCTTCTCATAGCATTCAAAAACGCTCCGGAACTTTTCCTTTCCGCAGCATTTTGGCTCATATTCCTCCAGTTTTTCCATCCGGTTCTTCACACTGCCGATCTCGCCGGCCAGGTCCCGCACCAGGTCTTCTTCCTCCTCCGGCCCTTCTCCCGCCGAAAGTTCCGAGAGGATCTGCAGGAGCAGCCCTTTTTTCTCCTCCCCGGTGAGCAGCCGGATATGCCTGGCTCCATAGACCCATTTCAGGATCCCGTAGTAAAATCCGTGGAAGGTCCCGAAAGTAACGGGATAAGTCCCCTCCCCCATCACCTGGCAGAACCGCTGGCGCATCTCCATAGCGGCATACCGGGTAAAGGTAATGACCAGAATTTCTTCTGGCCTTACCTGATACCTGGTGATCAAATATTCGATTCTTTTTGCGATGGTAAGAGTCTTCCCGGAACCGGGACCGGCGAGGACCATACAGGGTCCGTCCTTGCAGGCGACCGCCTGCTTCTGAGCTTGATTTAACTCCATAGATACCTCTTACTTGCTTAACATCTCGATGCCTTTGCGGATCCTGCGCAGGGACTCCTCCTTGCCCAGGATCTCCATGATCTCCGTGGCGCCTCCCGGCGTGGTCTGTTTGCCGGAGACGGCGGTGCGCACCGGCCACATAACGAATCCGGTCTTCACGCCCTTCTCATCCACATATCCCTTCAGCGTCTCAAACAGAGCGTCGTTGCTGAAATCCTCCTGGGCTTCCAGCCTGGGCAGCAGATCCGTCAGCACCTCCAGAGAATTCTCCTCATTGGTCTTCATCTTCTTGTGGCAGTACATGGAAGTGTCATATTCCGGCAGCTCCTCAAAGAAATCGATCTGCTCCGGAATATCCGGGAATACTTCGATCCTTGTCTTCACAAGAGCCGCGATCTTCTTAAGGTCGCAGTCTCTTTTGACCACTTCCTGGATATAAGGCTTGGCCATCTCGTAGAACCGGTCAAAATCCATGGCTTTGAGATACTCTCCGTTCATCCATTTCAGCTTCACGATATCAAAGACCGCCGGGGACTTGCTCATATTCCGGTAGTCAAATTCCTTCACCAGTTCCTCCAGGGAGAAGATCTCCTGGGTCCCGGATGGGCACCAGCCAAGAAGAGCCACGTAGTTTACCACTGCCTCCGTCACAAATCCCTGGTCGATCAGATCCTCATAGGAAGAATGTCCGCAGCGCTTGGACAGCTTCTTGTGATTCTCGTCGGTGATCAGCGGGCAGTGCACGTAAGTCGGCACATCCCAGCCGAATGCCTCATAGATCTTGTTGTACTTGGGCGCAGAGGAAAGATACTCATTGCCCCGGACCACATGGGTGATCCCCATCAGGTGGTCGTCGATCACATTGGCGAAATTATAGGTGGGATAACCGTCGGACTTGATCAGGATCAGGTCCTCCAGCTCTTCGTTGGGGACGGTAATATCCCCGTAAATGTCGTCATGGAAGGTGGTGGTCCCTTCTGTGGGCATATTAAACCGTATCACATAAGGCTTCCCGGCTGCCAGGTTGGCCTCCACCTCTTCTTTGCTAAGACCAAGACAGTGCTTGTCATACACCACAATCTGAGTCCCGTCGTCCGACACCTTGGCCTTCAGGGAATCCAGCCGCTCCTTGTCGCAGAAGCAGTAGTAGGCATCCCCCTGCTCGATCAGCTGTTTGGCGTACTTAAGGTACAGGCCCGACTCATTGCGTTCGCTCTGTACATAGGGGCCTACTCCCCCGTCCTTGTCCGGGCCTTCGTCATGGACAAGCCCCGTCTCCTCCAGGGTGTGGTATATGATCTCCAGCGCCCCTTCCACAAACCGCTCCTGATCCGTATCCTCGATCCGCAGGATGAAATCTCCCCCTGCGTGCTTCGCGATCAGATAGGCGTAAAGCGCGGTCCGCAAATTTCCCACGTGCATCCGCCCGGTGGGACTGGGCGCAAATCTTGTTCTTACTCTTTCCATGGTTACTCTCCTAACTCCTTGATGATATTCTCTAATGTCTCGTCCACTCTCTGGTCGATGACCAGATCCGCGAACCGGTCTGAAAAATGCGGTGTGGAGTGGACCACCACCAGCTTTTCTCCTTCATAGTAGTTCACCAGCTGGGTGCACAGATAAGTGTTCAGGTTGGTTCCCAGAGCAATCAGAAGGTCCGCCTTCTGCACTTCCTCCGCCGCCCGGGTGATCACACTGTTGTCCACCATCTCTCCAAAGAAGCATACATCCGGCCGGATGGGCGCGTGACAATGCTCACACAGCGGCACACGTTTGGATTCCCGGATATACTCTACCGGATACTTCCGCCCGCAGCTGGGACAGTGATTCTCATAAACGCTCCCGTGCAGGTTGATCACATTCTGGCAGCCTGCCCTTCCCGGCAGCCCGTAGATCCTTCTGGTGATCACCGACTGGATCAGGCCCTTTTGCTGCAGCTTTGCCAGATCCACGAAGCCTTTCCCCGGTGGGATATCCAGAGAACTTAAGATCTCATTCCGGTAGAACTCGAAGAACTGCTCCTTCCTTGTGGAATAAAAACCACTGGAAAACATCTCTTCCAGGGAAAACCCGTACTTTGCTTCAATGTCATAAGATTCACTTCCGTCCCGGATCGCCGGGTATCCGTTCTCCAGCAGCATCTCATAGCCGCTCAGCACCGTGGTATATCTGCTCTCCTTAAGCATCTGCAGCAGTGTTCTCTCTAACATATCCATCCCTCCCCGCTAAAACTCTCTATGATTAGACTTATTGTATCATAGATGATTTCCGCTCTCAAGCCTTTCCCCTTCTCTTAAGAGCCTTTCTCTGGCGCCAGTAGCGGATCTGGAAGAATTCTCTTGGGATGGATACGATCAGAACGATGCCCAGCACAATGGCAAAAGCGATCTTCAAAGCCTCCATTCCCCGCTGACCGGCCAGGGCCATCCGGTTTGTCACCAGATAGTAGGCGGTAAAATACACTCCCGCCCCGGGCACCAGGGGAATGATCCCGGAGATCAGGAAGATGGTGATGGGGCACTTCATCCGCACCGTCAGGATCCTTGAGATCAGCACCACGGCCAGAGTTCCAAAGAAGGAAGCAAGCGCCGGCGAAAGGTCATAACCTGCGGTCAGCGCAAGGTAGATCATCCACCCGGCGGTCCCGGTAAGCCCGCAGCACAGGTAGAACCGCTTCGGCACGTTGAACAGCACCGCGAAGGCCACCGTCCCCACGAAAGATCCAAAAATATGCAGCAAGATCGTCTGGATCACAGGATCACCCCTCCCATCATATTGTTATAAAGACTCAGCGTAATACCTACGCCGATGGCGATATAGACAAATACCAAAAGGGCGTCGATCATCCGCACCGTACCGGAGAGGAAATCACTGTCCGCGATATCCCGGATGGCGTTCACGAAAGCCATTCCCGGCACCAGAGGCATGATGGCGCCGCTGATCATACCCTCCAGCCTCAGCGTCTCCCAGAAGGGGATCTGCCGGGCTAACAGCGCCAGCGCCGTGATCACCACGCCGCCCACCAGATTGACGATGATCTTGGACATATGGTGGCGCTTTGCCGTCAGCACCCACACATACAAGAGACACCCGATAAGGAAGGCAACCCCGCTCTCCGTCACCGTAGACCCCAGGAGAAATCCAAGACTGGCGCTTGAGGCCCCTGCCGCCAGGATCTGGAAATAGGGCCGCTTAGGCGGCATCTCATCGATCTCCTTGAGTTTCTTTGCCGCCTCCTCCATGGTCACCCGCCCGGCCGCGATCTCCCGGGACAGATCGTTCACCTCCGCCACGATCCCCAGATGGGCGCTGGACAGAGGGATATGCTTCACCTTCGTGTAAGCCTCCTCCATCCCGTTCTCCGCGCTGACAAAGATGGCGTGGCTCAGTGTAAAGATGTCCACCTGATCCACATGGAACCGCTGGCAGATCCGGGTGATGGTCTCCTCCACACGGAAGATCTCTGCTCCGTTTTTTAAGAGGATCCTTCCCGCCTCCAGGGCCAGGTCCACCACTTTCTTTACATCCACTTCAGACTCCAGCCGCTTCTTCAGGTACACCATGTCCACCAGGCGGACTCCATCCTCATAGATAGGCTCCTGATAATGGTCCACAAAGAAGTTCGCCACAATATGAGAATTGACAAACCCGCATTTCTCATAGAATCCGATGGTCTTCCTGCAATTGCCGGTCCCCACGTACATGGTGTCGCAGCTGCCGCTGTAATGCTCGCAGATAAACCGGATCATCTGCCTGCCATAGCCTTTTCCCTGGCTCTCCGGCTCCGTG
>NZ_DBGCJQ010000085.1:0-8648 GCF_048354975.1 Massilistercora timonensis
CCTCCGGAGGATCTCCAGAAGGATGGCATCCATCATGAAATTCACAAGAAAAAACACATCTATGTATAGTTCATAGTACACATCCTGCCTTCTTTCTCCTTGCATACGAAATCGATTAGGTATTTGGGCAAGACTTATTATACGAAAGGGGGAAAAAAGATTTTGTCATATGATGGGAGAGAGAAAAAGATTTTTTTCGACAGAAAAAGGGCCGGAACAGGGTTTCCTGTTCCGGCCCTAAAAGGTCTTCTCTTACTTCTTAAAGAAATCCGGGATCTTGATGGACTGCTCTTTCACCTTGCTGGTAGGCGTTCTGGGCGTCTCCAGGGAAGGCGCGGTCCCGCCGGGAGCTTTTCTTGCCACATTGCTTCCTGCGCTGCTCTTTCCTGTAGCAAGACCGATGTCCAGCTGCGGAGTGCGCACAGGCGCTGCGCTTCTTTGAGCTGCGGCAGGTCTCTCATAAGTGGTCTGGGGCGCCGGGGAAACATTCCTTGGGTGCTCCAGTCTGGACTTCAGCTTGGATGCGCTGCCGCCCACATTGTGAAGGCCGGTGGCGATTACGGTGATGGTAGCCTCATCTGCTCTGGAATCATCATACATGGCGCCGAAGATGATGTTGGCATCCTCTCCTGCCAGATCCTGTACGTACTCTGCCGCATCGGAAGCATCCATCAGGGTGATGTCTCCGGATACATTGATGATCACATGAGACGCACCGGCAATGGTGGTCTCAAGCAACGGGCTGGCAACAGCCTGTTTTACTGCCTCAAGAGCCTTGTCATCGCCGCGGCCCTGTCCGATACCGATGTGGGCGATTCCCTTGTCGGTCATAACTGTCTGGACATCCGCGAAGTCAAGGTTGATAAGAGACGGTACGTTGATCAGGTCTGTGATGCCCTGGATACCCTGCTGCAGAACCTCGTCCGCCTTCTTCAGGGCTTCCGGCATGGTAGTGCGTCTGTCTACCACCTCAAGCAATTTATCATTCGGGATAACGATCAGAGTGTCTACATTTTCCTTCAGCTTTTCAATCCCAGCAAGCGCATTGTTCATACGGGTCTTGGACTCAAAACGGAAGGGCTTGGTCACAACTCCTACCGTCAGAGCGCCCTGCTCCTTGGCGATCCGGGCAACTACCGGTGTAGCCCCGGTTCCGGTTCCGCCGCCCATACCACAGGTGACGAACACCATGTCCGCTCCTTTGAGCGCTGCGGAGATCTCCTCCGCGCTTTCTTCCGCGGCTTTCTCTCCTACCTCCGGCCTGGCTCCCGCGCCAAGTCCCTTGGTAATCTTGTCCCCGATCTGCATAAGCGTGGGGGCCTTACATAACTGAAGTGCCTGTTTATCTGTATTAATTGCTATAAATTCCACGCCGGCGATCTGCTCATCGATCATGCGGTTGACTGCGTTGTTTCCGCCGCCTCCCACTCCGCAAACAATTATTTTTGCCGCCGCTTCTGATTCGTTTGTCTTAATCTCTAGCAAGGGTTTCTCCTCCTTTGTTATCCTTATTTATTTATACATCCCATATACAAGGTGTAAAAATACACTTTGCCATATATAGTCTATAATATAGACTTTTGTACAAAATATCAATAGAATTCAGGGATTTTTCTTATTTTTCTTCTGTTTTTTCCTCCGAAATCCCTTCCGGCAGCTCCCCTACGTCAAATGTGATGGTCTCCTGGGTCCCGGAATAGCTCTCCAGGTGCAGCGTCCCTTCCTTTCCCTCAAGCTTCTCCAGGATAGGCGGGATCTGTGCCATCTTCTCCGGCGTCACCTGATTTCCCAGGCTTACGCACACCTTTCCCACAAACACATAGATCCGGCTGTCCTGACAGACGATCCGGTCTGTAGAGAGCCCCTCTTCTTTCAGTTCATCCGAGGCCTCCAGGATCTCTTCAAAAACCCGGGTGTGATCACTCTGCAAAGGCTGATACAGCCTGATGTTCTTCACCTCGATCCCCTCTACCTGGGGGATCCCTTCCAGATAGACAGAGTCCTTCTTCACCACCAGGCCGTCCCGGTCAAAATACGCGTAATCCTGATCTGCGTAGACATAACCTACAATGGGCTTCTCCTTTACCCGCACCTTCAGCGTCCAGGGCGCCCCGATCCCCACTTTCATACTCTCCAGACAGGCAGGCTCCTCCCCCTTCCCCAGAAGGTATTTCCCCACCACATAGAGAGAATTGGTAGAAAACTTATCACTCTGCACCGCTTCCAGGATCTCCTTGTCGGCGCAGTATTCATTCCCCTTGATCTCGATCTTCTGCACATGGAAGAGCAGAAGCACCGCCAGCGCGATGATAGCGAGCCCCAGGACGATGACGAAAAAGGCATACACCCTGTGACTCTTTTTCCTGCGCCTTCTCCTGGGCTGTCCTTCCAGATGTTCCTTTGTACCCATATATACTCCTCTCTTTGTTGCTCTGGATTTATTCTATCATTGTTGACACACTTAACACAACCCCCATTTCCAGTAGAAGAAACACGATCGAGGTTCCCCCGTAGCTGATGAAGGGCAAGGTGATGCCGGTGTTGGGGATGGTGTTTGTGACCACCCCGATATTCAGGATCACCTGGATCATCATGTGAGCCATGGCGCCCGCCGCGATCAGCGCGCCAAAAAGGTCCGGCGACCGGGAGGCGATCACAAAAAACCGCCAGATCAGCACCAGAAATAAAAAAAGCAGGATCCCGGCGCCAAACAGTCCCAGCTCCTCGCAGATGATGGAGAAGATCATATCGTTCTGGGCCTCCGGCACAAACCCCAGCTTCTGCACACTCTCCCCCAGCCCCCGGCCAAACAGGCCTCCGGAACCGATGGCATAAAGGCCCTGAAGGGTCTGATACCCCTTCTCATAAGCCTCCGGATCTCGCCAGATCATAAGCCGCTCCAATCGATAACTCTCCAGAGCCAGGAACACCGCCATGAATCCTGCTCCTCCGGCGCCCATCAGAAGAAAAGGCATGTATCTGGGGCTGGCCACGAACACAAGAGTCACTCCAATCCCCAGGATGATGATGGCAGTACTTAAGTTGCTTGCCCCCACCAGGCCTGCGATCGGCAGAACAGAGGCCATGACGCCAAGAAGGGCCTTCATACTCTCCATCTTCCTGCCGCTTCTGGTCACCAGCCAGGCCAAAAACAGGATCACCGCCACCTTGGCGAATTCCGAAGGCTGAAATGAAAACGGCCCCAAAGAAAGCCATCTTTTGGAGCCGTTGTATTCTTCCCCTATGAAAAGGACCGCCACGGAAAGAAGAAGCGCCGCCAGATATCCCGGCAGGGCCGCATATTTCCAGAGATGGTAGTCCGTGCGCGCCGCCAGGTACATCCCCAGGATCCCCAGCAGCGTGGCAAATACCTGCTTCTTCAGGTAGTAAAAGGAGTCGTGGAACTTCACTTCCCCATTGTAGGCGCTGGTACTGTACAGGATGATAAGTCCAAAGACCAGAAGCGCCAGAAGCGCGGCGAGAAGAGTCAGATCATACTTCCTCTTTCTTGGCTGTGTCAATCTTACCTACACTCCTTATAAGGAATTTACAATCTCTTTGAATTTCTCTCCACGTACCTCATAATTGGGAAACATATCCCAGCTTGCGCAGGCCGGGGACAGAAGGACCGCGTCTCCCGGCTGTGCCGTCCCGGCCGCCAGACGAACCGCTTCCTCAAACCCATCGGCCATCACATAATCATGGAAGCCGCATTTTTCCGCGTCTTTCGCGATCTTCTCCCGGGTCTCTCCCATAAGGATCAGCTTCTTCACCTTACCGTCAAAAGCCCGGATCCACTGGGTGTATTCCGAATCCTTATCGTATCCGCCCCCAAGAAGCACCGTGGGCCGGTTCATAGCCTGGATCGCCTTGATGGCGGCATCCGGATTAGTCCCCTTGGAATCATTGTAATAGGCTACGCCCTGTTTCTCCGCCACAAATTCGATCCGATGCTCCACGCCCTTAAACGCAAGCACCGCTTCCCGGATCACCTCCATGGGCACCCCGTAGACAGCGGCCATCCCCGCCGCGGCCATCACATTTTCATAATTGTGGGTCCCCAGGATCTGCAGTTCCTTCACATCGCAGAGCTTCACTTTCTCCGGGTTCTTATAGATAATGGATCCCTGATCCAGATAGATGCCTCTTTCTAATTTATGCCGGCTGCTGAAATATAGAACCTGGGCCTTCACCTGAGTTCCGAATTCCCGGGTCCTCTCATCCTCGTAATTGAGAACGCAGTAATCGTCTTCTGTCTGGTTCCTGGCAATATTCTTCTTGGCCTCCACATAAGCTTCCATGGTGTGGTGACGGTTCAGATGATCCGGCGTAAAATTCAGGATCGCGCTTACCTTCGGGTGGAACTCCCGGATGGTCTCCAGCTGGAAGCTGCTCATCTCCGCCACAGCGATGGAGTGTTCTGTCATCTCCATGGCCGCCAGGGTATAGGGATTGCCGATATTCCCCACCACAAACACGTCCTCCTGGTAACGCTTCATGATCTCACCAAGCAGTGTTGTCGTTGTAGTTTTTCCGTTGGTCCCTGTGATGGCCAGCACATCTCCTTTTCCATAGGAATAGGCAAGCTCCACCTCTCCGGTCACCGGGATCCCTCTGGAAGCTATGGCTTCCACCACCGGAAGATCTGTGGGGACGCCGGGACTTAAGATCAGAAGATCCAGCGTCTCAAGAAGCTCCTCCGGGAATGCCCCCAGGACAATCCTTGCCCGGCTTCCTTCTCCCAGCTGCTCCTTCACCTTCTCCGGGTCCAGCTTCTCATTGCCGTCGTAGAGGATCACTTGTGCTCCTTCTTTCTCCAGGAGCCGGACCGCAGCGGTCCCGCTGATCCCGGAGCCAAATACCAGTACCTGTTTCTCTTTTACATC
The DNA here is from genome assembly GCF_048354975.1 of Massilistercora timonensis. NCBI lineage: Bacteria > Bacillati > Bacillota > Clostridia > Eubacteriales > Massilistercora > Massilistercora timonensis. The sequence continues at coordinate 4,887 of NZ_DBGCJQ010000085.1, forward strand.
CAACATAGTCCTGTCCTTCTTTCTCTTACATCGCCATCAGCGCGATCAGGCACAAAAGCGCCGTAATGATGGAAAATACAGCCACCACCCGGGTCTCCGACCATCCGCACAGCTCAAAGTGATGGTGGATGGGCGCCATCTTGAAGATCCGCTTTCCGCCGGTCTTTTTAAAATAGGTCACCTGGATCATTACGGACAGTACCTCTACCAGATAAATAAGACCCACGATCAGGATGAAAATGGGCATCTGTAGCATGTAAGCCGTAGAGGCCACAAATCCTCCAAGCGCCAGGGAGCCGGTGTCTCCCATAAAGACGCTGGCCGGATAGACGTTAAACAACAAGAATCCAAGCAGGGCTCCCACCACCGCGCAGGTGACAGGCTCGATGCCGCTTTTGGTGCCGATGGCCACCACCGTGAAAAAGGTAGCCACAAGAACCGTCACGCTGGAGGCCAGGCCATCCAGGCCATCGGTAAAATTCACGCCGTTCACGGTCCCGATCACTGCAAAGAACAACAGGGGAACCGCAAGCCAGCCGATATCCAGATATTTCCCGCCGGTAAAGGGGATCAGCATCGCCAGGGACACATCCGTAAACCGGATCAGGTAGAAGGCGAAGATAGCGGTCACTACGATCTGCAGCGCCATTTTCTGCTTCGGATACAGACCGTCAGAGCGTTTCATCACTACTTTCAGATAATCATCCAGGAAACCGATCAGCCCAAAGCCCAGAGTTACAAACAAAATGGGGATGATCTTGGGATAATCCCTGAGATAAAGAAGGGATGTGACCACTACGCTCAAAAGGATGATCACCCCGCCCATGGTGGGCGTCCCCGCCTTCTTCAGGTGAGACTTCACGCCTTCTTCCCTCTCCGTCTGTCCCATTTTCAGTCTCCGTAAGATAGGAATGATCACCGGTCCCAGGATCACGCTCAGCGCAAACGAGATCAGAACCGGCAGAAATACCGTATAATCCATAATACACCTCTTATATCTTTTGTTTGTCTTCCTTCAATCTTACATAGTATACTTCATTTTCTACTCTTTTTCAATGCCAAGATAGGGGAATATATTACGGAAAATGTCCCCGATCACCGGCGCTGCGATAGTCCCTCCGTAGTAGACTCCCTGGGGATCGTAGATCACGCACATCCCCAGGATCTGCGGGTCGTCGGCCGGTGCGAAACCGATGAAAGAAGATATATACCGGTTGGCGCTTCTGGGCAGGGTCTGGGAGGTGGCAGTCTTCCCGCCGATGCGATACCCCTCCAGATAGGCGTTCTTGCCGGACCCCTGGGACACCACCCCTTCCAGAAGGCGCTGCATGGTACGGGAGGTTTCTTCGGAAACAATGCGTTCCTTCTCCTGATACTGGAATTCCTTCAGCTCCTTTCCTTCTTCATCCAGGACCCGAAGCCCAAAATGGGGCGTCACCCGGGTGCCGCCGTTGACAAGGGAACTGACTGTGGCCGCCATCTGGACCGGCGTCACCTGGAAGGACTGTCCAAAGCTCATGGTGGCAAGCTCCACCTGGCCTACATTTTCCATCTTGTGCATGATGGTGCCCGCCTCTCCGGGCAGATCCACTCCAGTCGTCCCCATCAGCCCAAACTGTTGGAAATATTTATAGAAATTCTCCCTCCCCAGCCTAAGACCAATCTCAATGAACACCGGATTACAGGAATTCTCTATCCCCTCCACGAAGGTCTCCGCCCCATGGCCGCCCACCTTGTGGCAGCGGATCTTCCGGTCCTCCACGATCCGGTAACCGGGACAGGTAAAGGTATCCTCAAGATCCACCACCCCCTCCTCCAGACAGGCGGAGGCTGTGATGATCTTAAAGGTGGATCCCGGCTCATAGGTATCGTTGATACAGCCGTTGCGCCACATCTGATTGAGGGCATCCTGAAGTTCCTCGTCCGTCAGGTCCTCCCCTGTCCCGGTATTGAGCCGGAAGGGGGCATTGAGGTCAAATTCCGGCACATTGACCATGGCAAGGATCTCTCCGTTCCTGGGATCCATCAGGAGGATGGCCACCTTCTGGGCTTTCTTTTCCTCCAGCACCTTCTCCGCCATCTGCTGGGCATAGGTCTGAAGATTATAATCCAGGCTGATCTGGAGGGTATGGCCGGGAACCGGCTCCACCCGGTCCTCCGCCACCCCTTCCAGTTCAATGCCTCTGGCGTCTGTGGTGGTTAAGATAGTGCCGTTCTCACCCTTCAGGTATTCCTCGTACTTTACCTCCAGCCCGATGATGCCCTGATTGTCCCCGCCGGTAAAGCCCAGCACCTTGGAGGCCAGTTCCCCGTAAGGGTAATAGCGCTTAAAGTCCTCATCCACCTTCACCCCGTCAAGCCCCATGTCCCGGATCCGGTCCCCCACCTCTTTGTCCACATTTGCCTGGATCCGCTCCCGGGAAGATACCTTTTCCACCTTTTTTCGCACCTCTTCCTCAGGAAGTCCCAGTTCCCCGGACAATGCCCGGATCACTTCCTCCGGGTCCGTCACCTGGCTGTGGATCACCGAGATGGTGCATACCGTCCGGTTGGTGGCAAGGACCGTGCCGTTCCGGTCGACGATCTCCCCTCTTTTGGCCTTGATCTCCCGCTCCCTCTCATGGAGCGCCTGAGCCTTTTCCTGATAGTACCCGGCCTCAAATATCATCAGATAGACAAGACGGCCGGCCAGGACCAGAAGGAGCACTACCGCCGCAAGGAAGACCACCAGCAGTTTTCTTCGGTTGCAGGTCTTGTTCTTCATAAAAAAACCTCGCCAAAACCCTTTCTATAATCTATTAGGGTTTTGGCAAGGTTATTCTTTCCTATTCCTCTTCCTGGATCTTCTCCACTCCCAGGTAGGGCAGGATCTCTTCCATGATATCCGCCGCCATGGCTGTAGCGAAACCGCTGTTGGACTGAACGGAGGTGTTTGGCTCATCGATGACCACATAGATCATCACCTGTGGGTTCTCCTGAGGCGCGTACCCGATGAAGGATACCAGGTAATTTCCCTTCCCTCTTGGGTGTTTCTCCGCGGTTCCCGTCTTTCCTCCGATGTCATAGCCTTCCACCGCCGCCGTTGCGCCGGTTCCTTCCTTTACTACGCTGTACATGTAATCCTTGATAAGATCGCTGGTCTCCTGGGAAACCGTACGCCCCAGCAGAACCGGCTCTTTGGTCTCTGTCACGTTGCCGTTCTCATCCTGGATCTGTTTCACCACATGGGGCTGGTAATATTCCCCTCCGTTGATGAGGGAACAGAACCCTGCCGCCATCTGGGTCATGGTCACATCAAAGTTCTGGCCGAAAGCATTGGTAGCCAGACTGGTCACGTCCATATTTTCTTCTGTATAAAGGACGCCTTCCTGCTCTCCGGGCAAGTCCACCCCGGTCTTTTTCCCAAAACCAAACTCTTCCTGATACCTGGTAAATTGTTCCACTCCCAGGTCCTGGCCGATCTCCATCAGCGCCACGTTGCAGGAATTCTCCATGGCCTGGCGCAGGGTCTGGGTCCCGTGTCCGTCCCGGTTGTTACAGTGGATATCGTAATCTCCCACATGCAGCTTCCCGCCGCAGTAGTAAGTCTCATCCCCGGTGAGATTGCCCAGCTCAAGTCCTGCCGATACGGTAAACGGCTTGAAGGTGGAACCCGGCTCATAAACCTGGTTGACGCAGAAGTTGTTCCACAGCTTATTCATGGCTTCTGCCTTCTCCTCATCTGACATGGCCTCAATCTCTTTCTCACTGTAATACAAGGTC
>NZ_DBGCJQ010000086.1:0-5219 GCF_048354975.1 Massilistercora timonensis
GGGAGCATCAACCCGCTGCGGGATATTGAGACCATCAATCTGGAGCTGATCTTCTCAGATCTGGAGATCCTGGAGCGGCGGATCGCCAAGACTACCAAAGTGGCCAGAAATGATAAGACAGCGGCCAAGGAGCTGGCGCTTCTGGAGCGGATCAAAGCTCATCTGGAGGATGGCAAACCGGCCAAGACTTTTGACGATATCCAGGAGGAGGAAGAGGAAGAGTGGCTGAAAAGCTACAACCTTCTGACTTATAAACCGGTGATCTACGCCGCCAACGTGGCAGAGGACGATCTGGCGGACGACGGCGCGGCCAACGCCGGCGTACAGGCAGTCCGGGAATTTGCAGCCGGGGAGAACAGCGAAGTGTTCGTAGTCTGCGCCCAGATCGAGCAGGAGATCGCGGAGCTTGACGATGATGAGAAGAAAATGTTCCTGGAGGATCTGGGATTAAAAGAATCCGGTCTGGAGAAACTTATCAAGGCCAGCTACCATATCCTGGGCCTGATCAGCTATCTGACGGCGGGAGAGCCGGAAGTGCGGGCGTGGACCATCACCAGAGGGACCAAGGCGCCCCAGGCAGCAGGTAAGATCCACACTGACTTCGAGCGGGGATTTATCCGGGCGGAGGTAGTCTCCTACGACGACCTGATCGCCTGCGGAAGCCATAACGCAGCCAAAGAAAAAGGCCTGATCCGCCTGGAAGGTAAAGACTACGTCGTCCAGGACGGAGACATCATGTTGTTCAGGTTTAATGTATAGCAACAGTTCAGCCATACAGAGGACGAGAGCAGAAACCATGCTTGCATGGTTTTGCGAGCGGACGAATGTATCACTGGCGCGTCTGAACTGTTGTGTTAGCATCAGTGCGGCCACGCAAGCCGCACTTTTTCTTACAGAAGAGAAAGGAAACACTATGCACACATCCATCGACTTCCCCAACCTGGGGATCCATCTGTCCTCTGTGCGGGACCACATTACCATAGGCGGCTTTGACATTGCCTTCTACGGGCTGCTCATCGCCCTTGCCATCCTGGTAGGTGTCTTTATCACCGTCCGGGAGGCGGAGCGCACCGGCCAGGATCCGGAGGATTACTATGACCTGGCGATCTTCGTAGTGATCTTCGGGGTGATCGGAGCCAGGCTCTATTATGTGATCTTCGACTGGGATATCTACCGGGAGGATCTGAAGAGTATCTTCAACCTGCGGGAAGGGGGACTTGCCATCTACGGAGGGATCCTGGCGGCGGCTCTTACGGTACTGGTGTTTGCCCGGGTAAAAGGGCTCTCGGCGGGGCGGCTTGCGGATACGGCGGCTCTTGGCCTTGCGGCGGGACAGGCCATCGGGCGCTGGGGCAATTTCTTTAACCGGGAAGCCTTCGGGGAATATACGGACGGCCTTTTTGCCATGCGGCTTCCGGTGGACGCTGTGAGAGGGCAGGATATCTCTGCCCTTATGCGGGAGCATATTGAGGCGGCGGACGGAGTCAACTATATCCAGGTGCAGCCGGCATTTCTCTATGAGTCCCTGTGGTGTCTCCTTCTGCTTCTGATCCTGGTCCTGTACCGGAAGCACAAGAAGGTCGATGGAGAAGTGTTCCTTCTGTACCTGCTGGGATATGGGATTGGAAGACTCTGGATCGAGGGGATCCGCACAGACCAGCTGCTGATCCCGGGAACGTCTCTTGCCGTGTCCCAGGCGGTGGCTGTGGTGACGGCTGCGGCGGCCCTGGTGCTGATCCTGTATAGGAGAAGGAAGAAAAATAGACATTATAGATAAAATAAATAAGTGACCTCTTTTATTAAAATAATGAATTTGCCGGTGATATTTTCCAGACCTATAATGGGATTGAAGTAAAAACACAGGAGGAAAATATTATGAAAAAGAGGTTACTGAGCGCCCTTCTTGTATCTGTCATGAGCCTTTCTCTTCTGGCCGGATGCGGCGGGCAGGAGACGGAAGAAGCCGGAGAAGGCGGCGAAGGAGAAGGCGGTGGAAAGATCACCTTTATGGCCCCGGACTGGGCGATCCCCACAGAGGATCAGCTTGCAGCCTTCACAGAGGAGACAGGGATTGAGGTAGAGTGCTCCGAAGTGGGCTGGGACGATATCCGGGAGAAGATCGCCACAGCGGCGTCCGCCAACAAGTGCGCGGCTGACGTGGTGGAAGTAGACTGGTCCTGGGTAGGTGAGTTCTATGCGGCAGACTGGCTGGAGCCACTGGAAGTGTCTGAGGAAGACAAGGCGGACATGCCTACCATCGAGACATTTACCGTAGATGACCAGGTGCTTGCCATGCCTTACGCCAATGACTACCGTCTGTCTTACTACAACACAGAGCAGTTCGCGGCGGCAGGGATCAGCGAGGAGCCCCAGACCTGGGACGATGTGCTGGAAGCATGCCGGGCCCTGAAGGAGACCGGAACGGTAGAGCATCCTTTCGCCATCGCACTGAACGCAGAGGAGAAGACCTCCACCTGCCTGATGTGGCTGGCATACACCATGAACGGTGTGGTATGGAACGAGGACGGCACCTTTAACGAGGAATCTGTAATGGAGGCCCTGACTTATCTGGAGACCCTTATCAACGAGGAACTGGTTGCTCCGGAGGACAAGACTTCATCAGGAATGGACGCTTATATGCGGATCTGCGGAGGCACTGCTTCCTTCCTGACAGGCCCGACATCCTTCGTATCCAGGATCCAGGACGAGGAGCTGTGCAGTGTTGTGGGCCAGATCGTGCCTATCATGACGCCGGGCAAGGACGGAAAAGCCCAGCAGACCATGCCCCTTCCGGAAGCGATCGGCGTGAGCAGCCTGTCTGAGAACAAAGAGGCAGCCAAGACATTTGTAGAGTGGTATACGTCCGCAGATATGCAGAAGCAGCTGAACGAGACCAACAGCGCGATCCCAACCAGGAACTCCGTGCTGGAGGAGCTGATCGACGAGGGAACCATCAAGAATTCCGGCGCTATGCTGGAGGAGGCGAAGATCGTTTCTTCTCCGTTCCCCAACGGGATCCCGTCCTACTATGCAGAGATGTCAAGCGCAATGTACAACGCTATCAACAAGATGGCTCTTGGCGAGCTGAACGCCGAGGAGGCTTACGCGGAGATGTCTGAGGCTCTCAATGGCCTGATCAGTGAAGAATAGGAAAGACCGATGAAGAAAAAAGTAGTTCCTTACCTTTTACTTGCACCCATGATTCTTATCATGGGTGCGTTAGTATTTTACCCGGTGGCGGCCACATTTTCCTACAGCCTTAAGAAATGGAAGCTGACCCAGCCCGGGGATATCCGTGTGATCGGATTCAAGAATTATGTAGACATCCTTACCTCCGATTCCTTCTGGTACAGCCTGCAGAATACGTTGGTGATCCTGGCAGTAGTGGTGGCGCTCACCACGGTGGTGGGATTCCTGGTATCTTCATTCTTAAATATCCAGGTGCGCCTCTCCGGGGTATTGCTGGCGCTGGCGGTGCTTCCGTGGGCGCTGCCCCCTTTTGTTAACGGGATCCTGTGGAAGTTCGTCTTCTATTCAGGCTACGGATTTCTGAACAAGCTGCTGGTGGGACTGGGGCTTTTCGATCAGCCGGTGGAATTTCTGACCAGCCGGTGGAGCCTCCTTCTGGTGGTCTCCGTGGTGGTAGTGTGGCGCAGCGTGCCCTTTATGGCACTGGTGTGCCTGGCCGGAAGGCAGTCCATCCCCGTGGATTTCTATGAGGCGGCAAGGATCGATGGGGGAGGAAGTTTCCAGATCTTCCGCCGGATCACCCTGCCCTTGATGCTGCCATTTGTGGGGGTGGGAGTAACCTCCGCCTCTGTGACGGCCATCAATGTATTTGACGAGATCGTGGCCCTGTCAGGGTACAGTGATCTGGGGAAGAACATTCTGATGGAAAGCTATCTGACCACCTTTACCTTCCTTGATTTCGGCAAGGGGGCTGCGGTCACTTATATCGTCCTGTTCTTCGCCCTGATCCTGGGGATCTTCTATTTAAGAAGCCTGGCAAAGGAGGTGTCCTACCAGTGAAATACGTGAAAAAAGCCGGGTATGTGCTTGCCCTGGCATTGTTCCTTATTCTTACGGCAGGCCCCTTCCTCTGGACCTTTCTCCTGTCGGTGACGCCAGATCATGCCATCTTCTCTCAGGGAAGCGGATTCTGGCCGGGAGAACTGATCTGGGATAATTATATAGAGCTTTTCTCCGGAGGACAGCGGGGCAGCCGCTTTTTTGCCAGTCTCTTAAACTCCCTGAAAGCCACAGGGGTTACCCTCTGTATCGGTATACCGGCGGCGCTTCTTAGCGCCTACGCCCTGGGCAGGATGGAATTTAAAGGGCGGATGCTGATCCGGGACCTTCTCCTTGTCACCATGGTGATCCCGGTGATGGCCACCATCATCCCCCTGTACCGGATGTTTGCCCAGGGGGAGATGCTGGACAACCTGTTCTGGCTTAGCCTTGTGTACGTCAGCTCCTACCTTCCCATGGCGGTGTGGCTGATGACCAATTATTTCGCCACCATCCCCAGGGAGATGGAAGAGGCGGCGTTCATCGACGGGTGCGGACGTGTGGGCTCCTTCTTCCGTCTGATCCTGCCCCTTTCCCGGCCCATTATCCTGTCGGTGGCCCTGATCATGTTCTTAAGTACCTGGAGCCAGTTCCAGATCCCGCTGATCCTGGCTTCCTCCATGGAGACAAAGCCTATGGCCATCGTTATCTCGGAGTTTGTGACAAAGGACAGCGTCCAGTACGGGCTGGTGGCGGCGGCCGGCATGCTTGCCCTGGTGCCCCCTGCCCTGGCGGCGTTTATCTTCCGGAAGTATCTGGTGACAGGAATGACAAATGGATCGGTAAAAGGATAGCTATTCTTTATCCGGTCGGGACAGTTCTCTTCGCAGCTTGATCAGGATGACCAGCGCCAGAATCGCGGCCAGGGCTGATGTCCCGGCAAAATTCAGCCAGATTCCCGTAAGCCCCAGCGGCCATAGTGCGCCGATCAGGATAACGGGAAAGATCAGCGCGGTGGACACAGAGATCAATGCGGCAGGGACTGGTTTTTCAATTGCCAGCATATAACTCTGGGTGGCGAAAGACAGCCATCGGGTGAGATAGGTCAGGGCAAACAGCTGCAGGGCGGGGATTGCCATGGCAAGGACTTCCACTGTGGCGTCGGCTACAAACAGGAGAGTAATCTCCTCCGGCAGGAGGAAAAGTACTGC